>CAXEVD010000309.1:0-3100 GCA_963999395.1 uncultured Halieaceae bacterium | reverse complement strand
TTTTGCTGCGCAGACCGTCACCATGCCAGCCACGGCCTTTAGCCGCATGCCTGCCAACCTCGATTTTGAAGCGGCGTCGACGCTGAGTTGTGCGGGGTTGACTGCTTGGCGTGCTCTGGTTGTCGAGACGGCTCTCAAGCCCGGCGACTGGGTGCTGGTGCAGGGCAGTGGGGGTGTCTCCGTTGTCGCCTTACAAATGGCGCGCATGATGGGCTGCCGCGTGATCGCCACCTCGTCCTCTGATGCCAAGCTCGAGCGCCTCGGTGCGCTGGGTGCGGAGCATCTGATCAATTACAGGACCCACGCCAACTGGGGCGAACAAGCCTTTGAACTGACCGGCGGTGCAGGCGTTGATCTGGTGGTGGAAGTCGGCGGGCCCGGCAATCTACCCCAATCAATCAGTGCACTAGCGGTGGATGGCTGTATTAGTTTGATCGGCGTGCTCACAGGTTGGGCGGGGGAGGTGCCCACTGCGGCCTTAATGACCAAGAATGGCAGGTTGAGCGGAATCACGGTTGGAAGCCAGGCAGATCAGGCTAACATGATCGCCGCGGTCGAGGCTCATGACATGCAGCCAGTGATCGATAAAACCTATCCGCTCGCTGAGCTGGCGGACGCGTTTCGATATCAGGAGTCGCAACAGCATTTCGGCAAGATCTGCGTCAGCCTCTGACCTAGATCAGATTTGTCGTCTTTCGACTTTTGCCCTAGGGTGTTGAGCGAAACAGAACACATAGCAAACAGGGGGAGAAATATGACACGTTTTTTGATTGGAGCAGTGATTGCTGTACTGGGCCTCACGGCTCAGGCGGGCGAGGCCGATGGCGCACATGACGGCGCGGAGTGGCAGATCTGGGCTTACTCTTCGGCGGCGCCGGCGCCGCTCGGCACCAATGCAACGGTGCTTGGCTTGGATGGCTCGGTGCTCCGTAAGGGTACCAACGGTTGGACCTGCATGGTGGGTAACCCGCGCCCGGCGCCTGAAGGTGGTTGGCCCACGGCTCACGACGCGATGCCGGTGTGCACCGACGATGTGGGCATGAAGTGGATGAGCGATTTTATGTCGGGTAAGGCACCCGAGATCGAGCGCGACACCTTCATGTGGATGCTCCACGGTGACGTGGGTGAGGACAACACCACCGCCGGGGTGCTCAATAAGGCCGATGCGAAGGATCCCTCGCAGTGGATCGAGTCGGGCCCGCATTTGATGCTGTTGCCCCGCGACCCCTCTTCACTGGATGGCATTAGCGATGACTTCAATACCGGCGCGCCCTATGTGATGTTTCCGGGCACGCCGGGTGCGCATGTCATGATCCCGACCGACGGTTACTACGAGTATCAGGATCCACAATAAAACCCAGCCGGGGCTCCCTGCGCGTGGGCCCCGCCACTCAAGGAGAACACCGATGACAACAGTGATCAAAACGACAGTGCTTGCGCTCATGGCCCTGCTGATATCCGCGACGGCGGCAGCGGGCCACCACGAAAAAAGCGAGGGCCCCAAGCTGGCGGCCAAGCCCGGGGAGATTGTGATTGTGTACTACTGGCCCTGCGCCGATGCCGATAACGGAATGGCCTTACTCAAGGAAATGATTGCCTATGAGCGTGACGCTTCACCCTATCCTTACTCGGCGTCACCGGCGATCCATGCAGACGGCGCATTAGTGTCGGTTGATGTGCATTCTTCTGCCGAATCAATGGAGAAGGCCGTTGCCTGGCAGGAGGCTGACGCTACGTGGCAAGCGCAGTTCGCCAAGATGGCAGCTGCTTGCGGTTCAGCGGATGACCTTTCGGTCAATGTGTTGACGATGCAGTAAACGCAATGCGGTAACAAAAACCCGGCAGCTGCCGGGTTTTTTTATGATTCGTTCATTGATGTCCCAATGATCCAGGAAGGTTACATCCGGTCTGATTTTTCATCTCGTTCTTCACGAACTTGTTTGCGGTGCTCCCAGATCGCATAGGCCGCCCCGACGATCCCAAGGCCCACCAAGAGCAGAACCTGCGTGAGGCTGAAACCATACAGACCGCACTCGGTGAGGCGTTCGATGAAGGAATAGGTGCTGACAGGGCAATCCATCGGTAGCACGTTCTGAACATCCAGCCCCTAGTTTACGCATTTATTGATCTTCCTCTCTATGACGGCTGCACGTCACAGAAATGCTGCCTCGAAACCCGGCGGGCAAAGTACAGAAATTTGCTATTCGAGACAGTCTGGCAAGCTAATGCGTTTAGTAATCCACCGCCGCTAGGGCTTACCGCTAATGTCTTCCTGCAGCGCCTCCAACTCAGCTGATGTACCCAGCATTCCTCCCTCGATTTCATGGCCCAGCGCATACTGCGGCGGCACGATCTCAGGGTGCTCTCCGGGTTTGCCCGGCGGGGTGTAATAGCCCAGCGCGTACTGACCCATAGAGTAGCCAATGAGCTCCTGAAGCGGCTGGTCGAGGTCTTTGGCGATCTCGGGCGGACAGGTTAAATACTGATTCTCTTCCTGGCGCAACCAGCCCAGCGTATAGGTGATGTTGATACCGATGCGATCGGCGTCACTGCGGTTCTCGCCGCCGCCGTGAAACACCGATCCTGAATACACTAGGACTGAGCCTGCACCCATTTCCGCCTGCGTGACTTGCTCTGGCTCGATCTGCACATCATCGGGCCACTGGGTGCTAGCGGGCACTACCTGTGTTGCGCCGTTCTCGGAGGTGAAGTCGGTGATTGCCCAAATTGTGTTGAACTGGGGTTCTACGTGGGCGAGGTGGGAGCCCCAGGCCCACCGGTCACGGTGAATCAGCTGCGCTGTTTCACCGGGCCCAATGCGAATGATCTGGGTCAGGTGCAGCTGCACTGTCTGGCAGTAGGGCTCCAGAAAGAGTTTGCAGGGCGCGAGAATATCTGGATGCGCGATCAGCTCCCGACACTTTTGTGAGCGCACCATCAGTCCACCTGTGCGCGTGGTTTTAAAGCCTGCAAAATCGTCAAAACCGAGATTAGAGCCCTCCATGTAAGGATCGGTCTCCGCTCTCAGCTGCGCGATGAACTCTGGGCTCAATACCTCATCGATAATGATGGCGCCATCTTCCTTGACGGCATCGGCAAC
>CAXEVD010000308.1:0-3101 GCA_963999395.1 uncultured Halieaceae bacterium | reverse complement strand
CAGCCAGAGCTGGCCAGTATGCTGGCGCGGCCGGAGCTACGGCAGCTCAACCAGCGCATCACGGCGCGCTTTGATTTGACACCCCTCGACGAGAAGGAGACTCGTACCTATGTTCGCCATCGTCTGCAGGTAGCGGGTCTCAGTGATGACCGGGAAGTCTTCAGTGGCGTGGCGCTCCGGCACATCTTTAGGTTGAGCGGTGGTGTTCCCCGGGTCATTAATCTGTTGTGTGAACGGGCGATGATGGGTGCCTACGGCCGCGACCAGGCCATAGTATCGCCGCATCTTGTTGCAGAGGCGGCCAAAGAGACATTTGGTGCGGAGAGTGCCTCGCGCAGAGTGGATTCCACGCTATGGCTGAGTCGGGCGACGGCGCGGGGTGCAATGCTAGGCGTGCTGTTGGCCGCTGCGTTAGCGGGAGCTGTCTTATGGGTGGGGCAGCCCGAGCGCTTTGCGGGAGATGACGCTGCGCGCTCTTCGGCGATGAATTCGACTGGCCAGCAGGCGTCGACTGAAAGCCAAAAGGCTGCTGCAACGGCAACGGCAGCAAAGGTGAATGGTGACTTATGGATTTTGGATAAGGAGAGAGCTGATTTGGCACTGTGGTCGCTGTGGTCAGGGCAGGCTTTGGTGAGAGATCTCTGCCAGCAGGCGCCCGATGTCGGTTTGCGGTGCGCGAGGAGCGACGCGGACACCTGGAACGCCGTGCTCGCCAATAACCGGCCCGCGGTGCTCGAGATCAGGCAGCATGATGGGTTTGCTGGCAAGGTGTTGCTGCTCAGCATGAGCGACGCCGTGGCGCGCTTGAGCACGGGTCGCAGTGTCTGCGAGATGCCATTGGCGTCACTCGCAATGTATTGGCGAGGCGGATTCAGATACCTCTGGAAAAGCCCTCCGGGTTGGGTCGGACCTCTGGTGGAGGGCGATCAAGGGTCCGTTGTGACGCAGATTGTGGCGGATTTCTCTCGTCTGGATGGAATGCCCCCACCGCCACTTGATGTGTTCACCCCCGCGCTGACCGAGCGGGTGAGACAGTTTCAGCAGTCTGTGGGGCTAAAGGTAGACGGCGTGATTGGGGTCCAGACACTGCAGGCGCTGAATGACGCGCTGGGTGTCAGCCCCACGTTGGCCATGACCGCTGAGAGGGATCAGCCATTCGGGGAGGTGCCCGCATGTCTTTGATCCTCGACGCATTGCGGCGATCAGAGAATGAAAGTGCTGCTACCAGTGCGCATCCATCCCCGCCTGAGCATCACAGTGGCGGAATGGAGAAGAAATGTCTGGGAATCGGCTTTGTAGTCTTTGCCGGGCTGGGCATTGCCGCCGGTTGGATGATGCGAGGCGACTCAACGGATCCCGCGAATACACAGCAGATTGCGTCATCAGTGTCCCGTTCGCTTTCATCGGGTGATGGCGGTGCCCCGCCCAAACCAGCGCGCGCTGACGCTTCACCCTCCGCGCGCGGCACTGAGTTATCAGCATCCGCTCCGCCGGTATCGACAGCAGGCGCGTCAGTAGCAGCGCCGACGCAAGATAACGGCACCGCCGATGCGGCTGAGGCAGGCAGTGAGCGCATTGCGGCGCTCCACCAGCAAATGTGGTCGGATGCAGCCTCCCTCTCTGAAGGCGAGGGGATTGGATCCGATCAAAATGGTGCGCCGAACCCGGCCGCGGAAAAGCCGGATGAGCCCGCACGGTCTGAAGAGGTATCCGCTGCTGCTTCGTCGAGTGCGCCCTCTGACGCGCCTTCGATCGCACCGCCGATCGATTTGGTCGCGGCGATCGAGCGCGCCGCGCGTGAGGTGGGTGAGCCGAATCTAGTTCCTCACCCAACAGTACTATTGGAAAACCTATCGCAGCAGCATAAAGACCAGATCCCGACGATCGTCTACAGCGAACACGTTTATACCGAGGGTGCTGCGCCGTCGGTCGAGCTCAACGGCCAGCGTTTGAGACCAGGTCAACGGGCCGGTGCGATCACGGTGGAAGATATCTTGGTAGACAGCGTGATTTTGCGAGTGAACGGGGTGTCGTTCAGGCTGCGGGCGCTGAATACCTGGGTGAATCTGTAAAGCCGAGGCTGTGGTGAGGCCCGAGAGGTCCGCAATCGAAACGCAGTGCGTGCGACGGTTATCCCACTAACTCGACTGATTCAGTCGCTGCGCTGCGGTCACTCACTGTTGATTTCTCGAGTGCCGAATAGAAACGCACTCATTGCATCGTGCACCTCGCGCTGCCTGAGGAATGGGCTCAGCCATGGGCCGGCGACGTCGTTGGCAAACAGCGGTACGTTGGCACCGGTGTGCTCCTCACTGAAACCATTGTTGGTCGCGTAGTTGATGCGCATCATGCTGCCCTCGGGGGTCGCAATGCGTGCCGTAAGCCCCGGCGAATAGATAGGGATCGGATAATTCGAATAAAGACTGGGCTCGGGCAGGATCTGCGCGGCCTGAGCATGGTCCGCTGTGACGAGGATCGCGGTATCCGGATGCTGTGCTGCGAATGAGAGCGCCAGCGCGAGAGACTCTTCAAGTTGCTCAATCTCGCCAATTGAACCGCAGGGATTACGCTTGTGGGATTCTTTGTCGATCGAGGCCGACTCGATCATCAAAAAGAAGCCACGATCCCTGTCCTGGGACAGGTGTCGCAGTGCCAGGTCTGTCATGCTCGCCAGAGAGGGCGTTCCCTCATAGTCGGGGTTGGGCTCGCAAGACATCGGTTCGGGTTCCTCAGTGTCGCCGAGGTAATTCGATAGATGATGTAGCCAGCTCGTCTCGGTCTCCTCGGCAACCCGCTTATTGGTGCCTTGCCATCTGACTTCCAGCGTCTCCTCGTCAAAGGTGCCCAACAGCGATTTTTCATGGGTTACCGCGCTCAAATCAGTGCCGCGATCGAGAATGCGATACCCCCGCCCGGTTGCCATTGCGGCCACGGTCTCGCCATGGATGGTGGTTTGTTCGAGGAACTTGGTGCCCCCGCCAAGCAGCACCTGCGCGCCGCTATTCACCAACTGTTCGATAATGGATCCGGGCCCACCGTTATCTCGCGCATCATCGAGGCAGGCCGGCTGCGGTATGCCGTAATAGGTGCTGCCCAGCACT
>CAXEVD010000307.1:0-3124 GCA_963999395.1 uncultured Halieaceae bacterium | reverse complement strand
AGTGGTATCTGAATATGTTCGGGCATCTTGCGCAATACAACATAATTAATGCGGAGACCAACAAGTTCCGGGTGGAAATCAAGGAACCGGTTTATGGCGAGGACGGCGTCGCGACCGGATACTTTTCAGACGAGGCCCGGGGTTAAGCCGTTTCCATTTTCAGGTGCCTCTATGCGCGGGGTGATGTGCCTAATGTCACCCATCAGATCCAGGCCATTACCATCGGGAAGTTCAATATCCAGCAAAATGAGCCGTGGGTTCAGTTCACCCAACGCCTCACGAGCTGATGCGAGGGTTTCAACCGCCGTAACGTCCAGACCACGGCCATCCAGATACTAGGAATAGATAGCACAGAGGGTCGCACTGTCTTCGACAATGAGGATTTTCATGCCAGTTCCGCCTCCTGCGGATACTCATGACAGCTACCCAGACGAAGTCTCCGCCTCTGACGTCCGTCTCACTCTTTACTAAACGGAGATTGCCAGCTTTTGGTCAGTCTGGGCGTGAATCCAGTACAGCACTGCAGTCAGCAACAGCACCGCGCCGACCTGATGGGTCGCCGCCATGGGAATCGCGACCTGCGTCAGCACTGTGCCAATACCGAGCGCCACCTGAAACGTGAGCGCAACCAACATCAGCCAAGCACCCCGCCTGACGCCCGGATGATCGCTGGTTCGCAGGGATCGCACGCTCAGCACCAGCACAAGGAGCGCCATGGCATAGGCGAGCATGCGGTGGTTGAAGTGAATGGTGGCGACCCCTTCAAAAGTGGCCTGCCAGCCCTCGGAGTAATAGCCCCTGGGCACAAACGTCTCGCCCATCATCGGCCAGGTCGGGTAGGCAAAGCCTGCATCCGTACCGGCCATAAATCCGCCGGACAAAATCAGTGTGTAAATCCCGGCAACCAGCACCCAGCCCCAGCCGCTGATGTGTTTTAGCGCCGGCGATAGGCCTGAGCTGACACGCAATACCAACCACATCATCAGGGCATAGATGGCCACCGCGACGCCCAGGTGTGCCGTCAGCCGGTACTGCGACACAGAGGGCCGGTCAACCAGGCCGCTCTTGACCATGTACCAACCGAGCAAGCCCTGCGCGGCACCCAAAATCAGCAACAGAATCAGCGTCGGCAGCAGTTGTGGTGCAATCATCTTCCGTAGCGCAAAAATCACCAGAGGCACGAAATACATCAGTCCAATCAGGCGACCCAGCACGCGGTGCAGGTACTCGAACAAGAAGATTTGTTTGAACCCGGCGAGATCCATACCCTGATTAATTTTTTGGTACTCCGGGTACTGCTGATATTCGGCAAAGGTGGCCAACCACTGTGCCTCGGTCAGTGGCGGTATGACGCCCATGATCGGCCGCCAGTCCACCATGGATAGACCAGACTCGGTGAGTCGGGTCACACCGCCCAACAGAATCATGCCCAAGATGGTCGCGGCGCAGACCGCCAACCAGAGTGCTATCCAGCGCGCATTCACCTGCGCGTCGAGTGTCGCTGTCGTCATTTTGTTGTCCCCCAGAGCCTGCATTCTACCTAAATCCGCGCAAAAGTTGCTTTCTGTCCTACACTGGCCGCCCTCAGGAGAACATCCATGCCCTATATCCGCCTCGATCAGATCGAGTTCAGCATCGGCACCCAGGTATTGCTCGACAAGGTGAGCCTGACGCTGGACAAAGGCGAGCGGCTGGGCCTACTGGGCCGGAATGGCGCGGGCAAATCGACGCTAATGCGTATCCTGTCGGGCGAGCTGTCCGCGGAGGACGGCGAGCGCTGGGTAGACCCCAACATCACTGTGGCGCGTCTTGAGCAGGCGCTACCCGAGCATCTCGAGACCAGCGTGTTTGATTACGTCGCCACCGGATTGTCAGAGACCGGAGCGCTACTGTCGCGCTACCACACCCTCGCCGCAGATGGCTCTGCGGAGGCGTTGGAAGCACTGAGCCAGATTCAGGCCAAGCTGGAACATCTCGACGGCTGGACCATGGAACAGCGGATCGAGAGAGTGCTACAGCAGCTAGACCTGAAAGCAGATGACCTGTTGGAGACGTTGTCAGGCGGCTGGCGCCGACGTGCCGCACTGGCGCGGGCATTGGTGACAGAGCCGGACGTGCTGCTGCTGGACGAACCGACCAACCACCTCGATATCCCCTCGATCGATTGGCTGGAGCAGCAGGTCAGTAGCTTCGAGGGCGCCATTGTCCTCATCACCCACGACCGGCGGTTTTTGCAGCGCGTCTGTAATCGCATTGGCGAGCTCGATCGGGGCCACCTCTCCTTGTGGCAGGCAGACTACGCCAAGTTTTTGGTGCTGAGAGAGCAGCAAGCGGAAGCCGAAGGGCGAGCGGACGCGCTCTTTGACAAAAAGCTGGCGCAGGAGGAGACCTGGATCCGGCAAGGGATTAAAGCGCGTCGCACTCGCAATGAAGGCCGGGTCAGGGCACTCAAGGCCATGCGCGAAGAACGCGCGCAACGGCGCGTGGCGCAGGGCAAAGCTAGCTTCAAGCTGGAGGAGGCCAACCGGTCAGGACGCCGCGTTGCCGAAGCACGCGGCATCGGCTTCCGCTATGGCAGGGATACGGTGGTCGACAACTTCTCCACCATTATCCAGCGCGGCGATCGGGTGGGCATTGTCGGCAGCAACGGCGTCGGTAAGACCACCGTGGCAAAGGTGCTGTGCGATACCCTAAATACCGATATGCTTTTTATGAACGCATCCACCGAGCGTGGTATCGATGATGTTCGTAATAAAATCGACTCCTTCGCCTCCACCACTTCCCTTATGGGAGGTTACAAGGTACTCCTACTTGATGAGGCAGACAATCTTACACAAGACGCTCAGAAGGCGTTACGTGCACTGATTGAACAATATCAAAACAACTGTCGATTTGTCCTGACCTGCAACTATCCTTTCAAACTTATCGATCCGCTTCGGTCAAGGCTTCAGGAGTATCGTTTCCAGTACCCATCGAATGACAAATCACTCCAGAACTCTTTCGTTAAGCGTGCCCTTGAGATCCTTCAGAAGGAAGCCGTTGTCCTTACGAAAGAAGATGTCCCTGTTCTGCAGTCTCTTGTTAGGCTCTGCTATCCTAACTGGCGCAAATGCATTCATGAATT
>CAXEVD010000306.1:0-3136 GCA_963999395.1 uncultured Halieaceae bacterium | reverse complement strand
CGCGCTGAGGGCATCGTGCCCGCACCCGAACCCACCCACGCGATTGCCGCAGCCGCGCGAGAGGCCATGGCTTGTAAGGAGTCAGGCGAAGAGAAGGTGATCCTCACCGCACTTTGCGGTCATGGACATTTGGACCTAGCGGCCTACGAGACATTTCTTTCAGGCCAAATGGTCGATCTGGATTTACCCGACAGCGCTATCCAGGAAGCTATGCAAAATGTTCCAGAAATTCAGGGTTGAGGCCCTCCTGCACTGAGGAAGACAACGACGCCGAAGCCATCATTCGCTATTGCTATTTTTGCAGTTGCCCTTGAAGCGCATGACCGGCGTCGGGCCCCAGAATAGAGTGTCCCCCATCGACTGCGAAATCCGCACCCGTAACAAACGATGATTCGGGAGAAAGGAGAAAGTTAACGACTTCGGCCACCTCCTCAGCATCTGCAATTCTGCCCAATGGGTGCAGACTCGCCCCCACACTGTCAGCGTGTGACCTGTCTCCCGCGGTGGCCAATTCGATGGGCGTGGACCACGTCCAAGCTGGCGATACGGAATTTACCCTGATGTTGGCTTCAGCCAACTGCAACGCTTGCAAGCGAGTCAGATGAATGATCGCGGCTTTTGCGGCTGGGTAAAGCGCTCGATTTTTTTGTGCAACTTTCGCTGCGATACTTGCCACGTTGACGACAGCAGCCGAGGGGCTCTCGGTTAAAAGTGGCAATGCCTCGGTGAGTAATACTGCACCTCCGAACAAAGTCACATCAAAAGCTGCATGCCAATCGGCTCTAGAGGAGGTAATGCCATTGTCCAAGTAACTGACCGCGTTATTCACAATCCCATCAAGACCACCGAATACGTCGCTAGCGCACTGGACCAAATCAGCCAAATCCTCATCTCTGCGCACATCACATCGACAAAACACCACGGATTCATCGAACTCATCGGCGATTTCAGTTCCCGCTGCCTCATCCAAATCGCCAATGATGACGTTATTGCCTCCCTCTGAAATTCTTCTAACAAATGCTGCCCCTAGCCGACTGGCTCCTCCACTTACAATGTAAGTTGCAGGCCGGCTAGCTTCGAGGTTAGTCAAAACTAAGCTCCTCCGAACGCACCAATGTCACTAAGTTTCCAATCGCAGACAGGCTTGCCTCATGCCTCTCCCTTGGGAAAGCACTGCAAGCGTCACTGACAATAGAGACTCTCAGACCAAGATCAACAGCGTGCCGAGCGGTGTGTTCGACTACGGAGTGAGTTGCGACACCGAATAACACCAAATGTTCGCAGCCATAGTCCGAGAGCACCTGCTCCAGCTGCGTTGCATAAAATGCATTGACTCGGTTGTGGGACATGATGACATCAGAGGCTGTATCGGGCGCCAGACTATCAAAAAACTCCGCTCCCCAGCTCCCTTCCCGCATGATCTCATTATATTTGACGAACCGGTACAACTCGCAGTTGTCCGGCAAGTCGGTCCCGCCGGCTTGAAAAGCCATGCGTACGAATACCCTAGGAATGCCAGATATCGATGCAGCCTGTAAAGTCCGCGAAGCAGCATCGACAAACTCCGCTCTGCCCTCTTGGTCATCTCCAAAGCCAGCGCGAATTTGGCCATCGGGGTGAATCACCTCATTTTGCAGATGAAGTGGAAGCATGACGGTAGATGACCGAAGCGTCATACCTAAATGAACACTTCGATGGGCTCAAAAGCCTCCGACGAGTCAATCAAGTCCACGCGTTTTTCGACTATTTGTAGCCGACCATCTGAAAACTGCAGGGTATGTGTGTAGAGGCCGGCAAAAGTTCGATGTCCAAAACTTCTCCACTCGGCCATCGAAAAGGCTGAGCCAACCACCAACTGGTTGCTGGCCTCACAGACCGACTCGACCACAATAGCGCTGACGGTGTGTGATGTTCGTGACCGAGGTTTCTGTGACCAGGCTCTGTCGTGATCTAGACGATTAATTCTGACTTGTCTCATCATGGAGTCCTCATAAGCGAGGGACAGATGGTTGAGGGGATCCTCCTGATCCTCCTCAAGCGGTATCCAGTACATACCGCCCTCAGCAAACAGGTCATTCCACTGGTCAAATTTTCTCTGATCTAACAGCCTTGCCTCTTGATACAGGAACTGGCAAAGCGTCTCATACGGGACTTCTGAAGCTCGCGTAATTGGCGCACGTGCTGCTCTCATTACAGCTCATTGCCCTGTTGCGGGATCGTCTCTGCCATATCGCCGGCCATGTATTCTCGCCAGGCGCGGAATTGGTTGCGTATTGGCAGTTCGCTGGTGCCCACACCAATCACCCCGCCGTCAGCGCCTGAAAAAGGAAGATCCTGACCCGCATTGCGATGTTGACTCACCCAATCCCCCCCTTGAGTAGCCAGGCCTTTCTGACATTCGGCATAAACGTGCACGTCGTCAGTCATGACGATTGATGAAGGTGAGTTAACAACATTTGAATAGGTGAAGGTCCGCTGAAGTAACTCCTCTGGTGCCCCATCAAGTCTGAAGGTAAAGATCTCTACCAAAGTTCTATCAACCGATAGCGGACGAATAACTCTCCATTGCTGGAATGACGTATGTGGTGAGCAGGACGGATAGATGATGGTGTTGTGACGATTCACCCCAAGAATCTCCTTGGCCCGATCCTCACCGACCTTCGCAGCTAAACTCGCAAAGTAGCTTTGCGATAGCGGATCATCTGGCGCATTGAAAATAGCGGTCATATAACTGTGACCAAAATCAAAGGCATGCAGATCAAGGTCCGACCAGAACTTCGGCGGTGCTCCGTTACCATCAATGATGTGCAGCTCAAAAGGTAACTCGCCACCCAACTCCTCATCAGCGTATTGTCTAGCCGCCCTATAGGAGGACTCATGCGTCGCAATGGGGTGCCCGGTATCGTTCAGATTCTCAAAAAAAATCTTCCAGTTGGAGCGCTGCACAACACGAAAAACCCCGCCCGCCACTGATACCGTTCCATTAGGTGCACGATCACAAAAATTATCCAGAGAGCTTTTTATACCAGCAATAAAAGATTCAAAATCGGCGGCTTTTTCTGAAAGCGAGGCAAATACAAAACCCCGATATGAGGCCACTCTTGCAACCTTCTTGAGAGAGAAGCGCGGGTCAGCC
>CAXEVD010000305.1:0-3138 GCA_963999395.1 uncultured Halieaceae bacterium | reverse complement strand
GCTCCGACATCTCCTCCGCAGAGCGCAGGTATTGCTGATCGGAGTAGGCCCGCAGGCGTCTGGGGTCATCCAGCGTGCGTCCATCGCCGATACACACTCGGGCCTCGTGCGCTTCAAACTCATCCGCTTCCAGAAAACGCACATCATTGGTCGCCACGACGGGGCAACTGCATTCCTTCGCCAATGCAACGGCGGCGTGGAGATAGTCCTCTTCCCCCGCGCGCCCGGTGCGCTGCAGCTCCAGATAGAAGCGGTCGGGGAAACAGCGCTGCCACTGCGTCAGGGCTGCGCGGGCATCGGCCTCCCGGCCGTTCAACAGTGCCTGGCCGATGTCGCCCTGGCGACCACCAGACAACGCGATAACACCCTCCGCGTACTCCTTGACCCAGGCCTGCTTCACGCGCGGCCGGCCCAAATATTGACCCTGCTGGTAAGAGCGCGACAGCAGCAACATCAGATTTTGATAGCCCGTCTCATTCTGGGCCAGCAGACACAACTCGTGATGGCGCTCCTCATCGTGGGGGTCCAGCACATGTAAATCCGCACCGACAATTAGCTTGAGTCCTAACTCCGCGGCGGCCTTGTAGGCCTTCACCAATCCAAAAAAATTGTGGTGATCGGTAATCGCCACAGCGGGCATCCCCAGCTCCGCCACCCGGTTGAGCGCGGGGCCGATACGGAGCAAACCATCGATCAGGGAATATTCGCTGTGAAGACGGAGGTGAACAAACGATGCCATGCTTGAACGCTATCCCACCTCGGGGTCTGCCAGCAAGCGTCTGACAGGCCCAAAGCTCCGCCGGTGCACTGGAGAGATGCCTGCGATCTCAAGCGCCGCCAAATGGGCCTTCGTGGGGTAGCCCTTGTGCCGGTCAAACCCGTATGCCGGGTAGTGCTCATGCAGCGCCAGCATCTCTGCGTCCCGCTGGACTTTGGCAAGAATGGATGCGGCGCCAATGCTGGGCTCGGTTAAGTCGCCCTTAACGATGGCACGCGCTTCATAGGGCCACCTGGGCAAGCGATTACCGTCTACCAGCACCAGCGAAGGCTGTATGGGTAGCGCCTCGACGGCCCGGCGCATCGCCAACAGCGACGCCTGCAGGATATTCAGCTCGTCAATCTCGGCTACGGTGGCGCGGCCCAGCGCCCAGCTGACCGCCTCGTCCCGAATGCGTTCAGCCAGGGCTTCGCGTCGCTCCGGGGCCAACATTTTGGAGTCGGTAACGCCCTCGGGGGGGGAGTCAGTGAGAATAACGGCCGCCGCCACCACGTCGCCGGCCAACGGCCCCCGGCCCACCTCATCGACACCCGCCACCAGGTGTCCTGCTGTACCCTCGAAGAGATCCGCGGCTGTCATCGCCCCTTAACCAGCGGTAACAGCGCATCGATAGTGCGCTCGGCAAAATTGCCACCGATCAGCCCCGCCAACTCGTTGAATCGGCGCACCTGCCGGTCACCGTCACCCTCCAGCACTCGGGAGACCGCGTCGGCGAGCTGTGAAGCGGTAGCATGGTGCTGTAACAGTTCCGGCACCACCTCCTCACCGGCCAACACATTGGGCAAACCGACATGCGGAGTCTTCACAAGGCGCGACAGGATGGTCCAGGACAGCGACGCCATGCGGTAACTGATGACCATGGGTTTGCGCAGCAGCATGGCTTCCAAGGTGGCGGTGCCCGAGGCGATCATGATCGCATCGCTGCATCGTATCACTTCGCGCCCCTGTCCCCGCATCAGGCTCACCGGTAGCGCTGTCGACTGCAGCACTGCTTCAATTTGTTGGTACCGCTCGGCATTGGCCGCCGGAATCACAAAATGCAGATCAGTATGCCGTGCCTGTAGCAACTGCATGGTCTCAGCAAAGACAGGCATCAAATGCCGCACCTCTCCCTCGCGACTGCCGGGCAGAACCGCTAGCACAGTTTTGTTGGACGGTAGCGCCATGGCGGCGCTGAGTTCGTCTGCTGCGGGTAGCTGCTGGAGCTCGTCCACCAATGGGTGGCCCACACACGCCGCGTCAATACCGGCCTCTCGGTAGATATCCACCTCGAAGGGCAACAAGCACAGCATGCGATCCACCGAATTCCGGATACCCCGGAGCCGTCCCCGTCGCCAGGCCCACACTGAGGGGCTGACGAGATGAGCGGTGGGGATCCCAGCCGCACGCAGGCGGCGCTCGACCGGCAAATTGAAATCGGGACTGTCGACGCCGACAAACAGATCCGGCGCTACCTGCTGTTGCTGCGCGATGAGGTGGCGTCGGATGCCCAGCAGTTCGGGCAACCGTTTCAGTGGCTCTACGAGACCCATTACGGCCAAGCGGTCTATGGCGCACAGCGACTCAAGGCCCGCGGCCTGCATCTGATCGCCGCCAATGCCAGTGATATCGAGTGAGGTGCCGCGTTGCTGCCAGGCCCGCAATACCGCGCCTGCGAGCAGATCGCCAGACGCTTCACCCGCGCACAGACCCAGGCGCAGAGATCCCTGCGACACTAACGAACAATGCCCCGCTGGGACTGTCTCAGTGAGTCGATCAGTATCTGGATACTCGGCGTCTCAGCGACCATGCTTTCCAGTCGTTCCAGGGCAACATCGAGGGTCAGGCCTTGCCGGTAGAGGATTTTGAACGCCCGTCTGAGTTCCGATATTTCAGCGCTCTCGAAACCGCGTCGGCGCAGTCCCTCGGCATTGATCGTTTTCGCCTCAGCCGGACTCCCCGCTACCGTCAGGAATGCGGGAACATCCTTACCAATCGAAGTCCCCATCCCGCTGAAGCTGTGCGCCCCGATTTTGCAGAACTGATGCACCAACGTATAACCCGAGAGAATCGCCCAGTCGCCAATCTCGACGTGACCGGCCAGGGCTGTGTTGTTCACCAAAATGGTATCGTTGCCCACCAGACTATCGTGGCCAATATGGACATAAGCCATGATGAGATTGCGATGCCCCACTGAGGTAAGGGAGCGATCCTGTACGGTCCCCCGGTGAATCGTCACGTTTTCCCTGATCACGTTGTCATCGCCGATGTGCAGTTCGGTGGGTTCGTCTCGATACTTCAAGTCGGGGGTCGCCTCCCCCACCGTCGAGAACTGGTAAATGTGATTCCTTGCGCCAATTCGGGTGGGCCCCTTGATGACC
>CAXEVD010000304.1:0-3145 GCA_963999395.1 uncultured Halieaceae bacterium | reverse complement strand
CATGCGTCCCAAACGCGGGTCCACCGGTAAGCGGGCCAGACGCTGCCCTAACGCTGTCAGCTTGCCACGCGCCGACACCGCACCTAATTCTTCTAACAGCCGGTACCCGTCCCGCACCACCTTGGGGTCGGGCGGGTCAATAAACGGGAAGCGATCGACTTCACCAAGGCCGAGCTCAAGCATGCGCAGCACCACTGCCGCAAGATTGGTGCGGCGAATCTCCGGGTCGGTGAACTCGGGGCGGCCAAGAAAATCGGGCTCGCTATAGAGACGAATGCAGACGCCGTCTGACAGGCGTCCACAGCGACCCTTGCGCTGATTCGCACTGGCCTGGGAGATTGGCTCAATTGGCAAGCGCTGCAGACGGCTGCGCGCGCTGTAGCGACTGATCCGCGCCTCGCCCGGGTCAATCACATAACGAATGCCCGGCACGGTCAGCGAGGTTTCGGCCACGTTAGTGGCGAGCACCACGCGCATGCCCGAGCCACCGCTCTGAAACACGCGATTCTGCTCGGCCTGACTCAGCCGCGCATAAAGCGGCAGTACCCGCAATCGATCGTTGTATCTGAGTGCCTTGGCAAGCTCACGGATGTCGCGCTCGCCGGGCAAAAACACCAAGGCATCGCCCCGTGGGCCAAACCGGCCTTGCTCAATTTCGCCGAGCAAGTCAGCGATCTGCTGACGCACGCCCTCGTCCCGGTCTTCGGTGTCGCCGACGTACTGGACGTCCACCGGAAAGGTGCGACCGCTGACTTCGATCACCGGCGCGTCGTTAAAGTGCTCTGAGAAGCGTGCCACGTCGATGGTGGCCGAGGTGACGATAATTTTGAGGTCGGGCCGGCGCGGCAACAGTTGCTTGAGATAACCCAATAGAAAATCAATATTGAGGCTGCGCTCGTGGGCCTCATCAATGATCAGCGTGTCGTAGGCGCTGAGGTCACGGTCGTGGGTCAGCTCGGCGAGCAGGATGCCGTCGGTCATCAGCTTAATGGCAGAGGCATCCGAGACGGTGTCATTGAAGCGGATTTGATAGCCCACCAGGCCGCCGAGCGACGTGTTGAGCTCATCGGCAATGCGCCGGGCCACGGTGCGCGCAGCAATTCGCCGGGGCTGGGTGTGACCAATGCGCAACTGGCGGCCGCGGCCAAGATTCAGACAGATCTTGGGGAGCTGGGTGGTTTTACCCGAGCCCGTTTCGCCTGCGAGGATGACCACTTGATGATCGCGAATCGCCGCTTCGATATCGGCGCGGCGCTCGCATACCGGCAGCTGTTCGGGGAAATCGATCTGTGCCGGCACCGCGCGTTCGGAGACCGGCTGGGTAGTGCTCATCAACTCAGGCCGGAGTCAATCGAGGTCGCGCAGCTCGCGTCGCAGAATCTTACCCACCGCGGTCTTAGGTAACTCATCCTTGAACACGACCGACTTCGGCACCTTGTAGCCCGTAAGCCCCTCGCGCATGAAATTGCGCACATCGTCTTCAGAGAAATCAGGATTGCTGCGAACCACATACATGCGAATCGCCTCCCCCGTGCTCTCACTGGGCACACCAACCGCTGCGCACTCGACCACTTCAGGATGCGCCACCAGCACATCCTCGAGCTCGTTGGGATACACGTTAAAGCCCGACACCACGATCATGTCCTTCTTGCGGTCAACAATGCGCATGTAGCCGTCGGACTGCACCAACGCGATATCACCGGTGGCGAACCAGCCGTCGCTATCAATCACCTCCGCCGTGGCCTCGGGGCGCTGCCAGTAGCCGGCCATGACCTGCGGGCCGCGCACGCAAAGCTCCCCCGCCTCGTCGAGCCCGAGCGGGTTGCCCTCATCGTCGCGAATCTGGACCTCGGTGCCTGGAACTGGCACGCCGATGGTGCCAATTTGCACGCCATTGCCAGGGTTGGCTGAGACGGTCGGCGAGGTTTCGGTCAAACCATAGCCTTCGGATACCCTACAACCTGTCACTTCTGTCCAGCGGTTGGCCGCGTCGTGGGTCAGCGCCATGCCGCCCGAGAGGGTCACCTGAAGGTTGGAGAAATTGAGGGCGCGGAACGCCTCGTTATTACAGAGCGCCACGAACAGCGTGTTGAGGCCACAGAACAAAGCGGGCTCGTAGTCATTAAAAGCCTTGACCACCGAGGGCAGGTCACGCGGGTTCGGGACAAACGCGGTGTGGGCACCAATGCGCAGGGCATACATTGAGGCCGTAAACGCATAGATATGGTAGACGGGCAGTGGCTGCAGCATCGTGCTGCCCCGCCCCTCAATGTTATGGGTCTCAAAGAACGCATCGCTCTGTAGCACATTAGCAATCAGATTACCGTGGGTCAGCATCGCGCCCTTGGCCACGCCCGTGGTGCCACCGGTGTATTGCAGCATGGCCAGATCGTCGCGATTGAGAATCGCCGCGCGATACGGCGTTTTGGCACCAGCTCTTAACACGGCATTGAGCTTGAGTGCCCCGGGAATGAAGAACGCGGGCACCATGCGCTTCACATGTTTAACGAGGAAATTAATGAGCGAGCGCTTGGGCTGGGGGTGGAGATCAGCAATCTCGGTAACGACGACGGTCTCCACGTCTGTTCTGGGCAGCACCGCCGCCGCGGTTTGCGCCACGTTGGCCTGCACCACCATCACTCTGACATTGGCGTCATTGAGCTGATGCTCCAGCTCCCGCTCGGTGTAAAGCGGGTTGGTATTGACCACCACCATGCCGGCGCGCAGCGCGCCGAGGCAGACCACCAGATACTGGATGAGGTTCGGCATCTGCACTGCGACCCGGTCGCCCCGCTTGAGCCCCGCGCCGTGCTGCAACCAGCCGGCGAACTGCGCCGAGAGCCGATCGAGATCGGCATAGGTCAGCGTATGCCCCACGCTGCTGCAGGCGGCCTCGCCCCGGTAGGTCGCAAAAGCCTCTTCAAATAAGGCAACAATAGAGGGGTAGCTGTCGGTATCAATGCGGCTGGGAATCTGCAGCGCATCAAGCTGGGCCGCGATCGCACTTTGGACCGTTTCCGTCATGGGGTTATCTCGGGTAACACAGATGGTTTGGGTATGATGTGGATCGAGTGGTGCGGGGTCAACCTCCCGCCCCGCTTTGGTAATGGCGTCGTTGCCGGTCCATGACCCTGATCACTGCGCG
>CAXEVD010000303.1:0-3149 GCA_963999395.1 uncultured Halieaceae bacterium | reverse complement strand
CACTCACTTGGAGCTTGGACAGGCTTGGGCCACGTGGAACGGCTGAAATGCGTGGCGTGCCGGATTAGCCTGGACGGGTGGGATCTGCTGCAAAGGGGCCTGAGCGATGTGCCTAGCCATTCCCAACAGGCCGGCGACACGTATCTGTCCACCGATGCCGTGCTGTTGGCAATGCTGGAATCAAAGTCGACGGCATCGCTATTGAGCGAGGCCGGCGTGACCGCGCAGGCGCTGGAGCGGGCGATTGAGTCAGCGCGCGGTGGTGAGGCGGTGCAGTCGGCTGAGTCGGAAGAGACGCGTCAGGCGCTGGAAAAATATACGGTCGATCTGACCGAGCGTGCTGCAGCGGGTGAGTTGGACCCCGTGATTGGTCGGGATGATGAGATTCGCCGGACGATTCAGGTGTTGCAGCGACGGACCAAAAATAACCCTGTGCTGATCGGTGAGCCCGGTGTGGGTAAGACTGCGATCGTGGAAGGCTTGGCTCAGCGCGTGGTCAATGGCGAGGTGCCTGAGGGTCTCAAAGACAAGCGCATTCTGGCGTTGGACCTGGGGGCCCTTCTGGCCGGTGCCAAGTTCCGGGGCGATTTTGAGGAGCGGCTCAAGGCGGTGCTGAAGGCGCTGTCAAAAGAAGAGGGGCGCATCATCCTGTTTGTCGATGAGCTCCACACCATGGTCGGGGCGGGCAAGGCCGAGGGCTCGATGGATGCGGGCAACATGCTCAAACCTGCCTTGGCCCGCGGTGAGCTGCACTGTGTCGGCGCGACCACCTTGAACGAATATCGCCAGTCTGTGGAAAAAGACGCCGCGCTGGAGCGACGTTTCCAGAAGGTGCTGGTGGACGAGCCCAGCGAGGAGGACACCATCGCCATTCTGCGTGGCCTAAAAGAGCGCTACGAGGTGCATCACAGCGTCGATATTACTGACAGCGCCATTATCGCTGCGGCCAAACTGAGTCAACGTTACATCACTGACCGGCAACTGCCCGACAAAGCCATCGACCTGATCGATGAGGCAGGCAGTCGGATCAGAATGGAAATTGACTCCAAGCCCGAGGCCATGGATCGCCTCGAGCGTCGCCTGATTCAGCTGAAGATTGAGCGCGAGGCGGTGAAAAAAGAGGAGTCTGCGGCGGCAGAGAAAGAGATGGCCCAGCTCGATGAACAGATCGCGGTGATCGAGCGCGAGTACACGGACCTCGAGGAGGTCTGGCTGGCCGAAAAAGCGGCGGTACAGGGTGCAACCCAGATCAAAAGTGACATCGAACAAGCCAAACTGGATTTAGAGGTGGCCCGACGGGCAGGGGATCTGACCAGAATGTCGGAAATACAGCATGGCGTATTGCCTGACCTTGAGCGACGATTGCAGGGTGCCTCGGCGGAGGATATGCCCGAGCCCACCTTGCTGCGCTCCCGCGTGACCGAGGAAGAGGTTGCCGAGGTGGTTTCGCGGTGGACGGGTATCCCGATCGCCAAGATGTTGGAGGGCGATCGTGAGAAGTTACTGCGCATGGAGGAGACGTTGCATCATCGTGTTGTGGGGCAGGATGAAGCCGTTGTGGCAGTCTCCAATGCGGTGCGCCGCGCGCGAGCCGGGCTCGCCGATCCGCAGCGACCCAATGGTTCATTCTTGTTCCTGGGGCCTACTGGTGTCGGTAAAACCGAGCTCTGTAAGGCACTGGCAGACTACTTGTTCGACAGCGAGCAAGCGATGGTTCGCATCGATATGTCCGAGTTTATGGAGCAGCACTCTGTTGCGCGGCTGATCGGCGCGCCACCGGGGTACGTGGGCTATGAAGAGGGCGGATACCTCACCGAGGCGGTGCGTCGCAGACCCTACTCACTCCTGCTACTGGATGAGGTCGAAAAGGCGCATCCTGATGTCTTCAATATTCTGCTGCAGGTGCTGGAAGATGGGCGATTGACCGACGGCCAGGGCAGAACGGTGGATTTCCGCAACACCGTGGTGGTGATGACGTCGAATTTGGGCGCAGTGCATATCCGCGAGGCGCTTGAGGAAAATGATGCCACTACGGATCGCGGCGCACTCAAGGCGACGATTCAGGCCAAAGTGATGGCGGATGTAGCCGGCCACTTCAGACCTGAGTTCCTCAACCGCATCGATGAGTCTGTGGTGTTCCACGCGCTCGAACAATCCCATATCGCCGATATCGCGGCCTTACAGCTGGAGGCTGTGAGCGCCCGGCTCGCAGATCGTTCGCTGAAACTGTCGGTGAGTGATGACGTGATGGCGCACCTGGCCGATCAGGGCTTTGACCCCGTGTATGGCGCCCGCCCGTTGAAGCGTGCCATCCAGCGGTTGATTGAAAACCCGCTGGCTGAGGCTTTGCTGGCCGGTGATTTTATTCCGGGAGATACGATTGAGGCGACGATGTCGGGGAGCGAGCTTAGGTTCGTAAAGTCCCCCGCCCTGGTGGACGCTGCGTGATGCGGTAAGTCATCCTCACTTGTCACAGACCATCGTTTCAGGCCAATGATCTGTGACCGTGATACCCGTTGTCAGAGACTGGCCTGCTAGCAGTTGAGGTGGGCTACATAAGGCGTGCAACCAAGCTTTGAACCGCGCAACGGATTTACCCTGATTGAGCTGATGCTCGTCTTAGCCATCGCGAGCCTGCTGCTAGCCATAGTGGCCCCGTCATGGCGTCACGTACAAACCGATCCAGCGATAAATGGGGCTGGCATCTACGAGCTGTCCTTGAAGGAGCAGTAGCGGTATTGAAGACGCTGCAATACTGAAAAACGTTGGCTTTCCGTCCATAGAATGGCCGTCGCGTGGAGCGACAACCCTAACGCGCAGGTCAGGAGTCATCAACGCTGATTATGGTCATTTGTCGACATCCCTTGACTTTGCGCGTCCAGCGCCCAGACAATCCGCACCGTCACGCGAGCGGCAACGGCTACCGGTGAGTACCCTCACCCTCTGGCCTACCTCAGAGACGGGATAGTTTCTCAGGCTGTTTGCGGGTTCCGTCAGGCAAGGCATAGCCTCAGCCACTCGGGCTCGACACTGCGTTACCCCGCAGGTCACCGATACACGGGTTTCGTGATCGTGATCTGGCAGGGTGCCGGACCGAACCGGCCAGTGTCTCGTGCGACAGGTGATGGTGGCGCCGCGCGTACTGCGTT
>CAXEVD010000302.1:0-3153 GCA_963999395.1 uncultured Halieaceae bacterium | reverse complement strand
AGACCGAGATACTATCGATGAGCGAATCCGGGCGCGCAAAATAGACATGCTCAAAAATACAGGGGGTCAGCTTTGGCGAATCGGCACATTGCTCTCGATGAAGCTCACCCGTCTGCGTGACACAAATGGCTTCCCCCGGCAGCACATCACCCAATAGCTCAAAACCCAATACATCCAGCGCCACACTCTCCGAGGCGACCATGTACTCAGTACCGCCGCCCTTACCTTCACGCTGCCCGACCACCAGCGGCCGAATACCGTTAGGGTCACGAAAGGCCACCAGACCAAAGCCGGAAATCAGAGCCACTGCGGCATAACCACCTTCGCAGCGTTTATGGACCACCTTGATGGCATCAAAAATGTCGCTGGCGGTGGGCTGGAGCTTGCCCAGGCGATGCAGCTCATGGGCAAATACATTGAGCAGCACTTCTGAATCCGAGTCCGTATTGAGGTGGCGAAGATCGGACTGGAATAATTCTTCGGACAAAAACGCGGAATTCGTGAGGTTGCCGTTATGCGCCAGTGCAATACCGTAGGGGGAGTTCACATAAAAGGGCTGGGCTAGGGCCGTGCCCGAACTACCCTGCGTGGGATAGCGAACGTGCCCTATGCCAAAGCGACCCAGCAGCTGGGACATATGACTGGCCCGAAAAACATCGCGTACCAGACCCTCGCCCTTGCGCTGCATGAGCTTGCCCTCTGAGCAAGTCATGATCCCGGCCGCATCCTGACCCCGGTGCTGAAGCATAGTCAGGGCATCGTAGATGTCAGCAGCGACATCCCGCTCTGCGACCAATCCTACCAGTCCACACATATTGCCTCTCCGGCCCTAGAGCATCTCGCTCGAATCGATGGTGTCCTTCACCGCCTCAGTCGGCTCCGATTCCAACACCCGATCAAAGTTCGCGCCAATCCACTCGGCGACCCATTCTACAGGCTCCATCAGCACTGCCGCGTCCAGCAAGTCCTCGTTGGAATCGGGCAGCGCCGCGCGCAGCAGGATACTGATTGCCGCGACAATGATCACCCCCCGAAGCAGGCCAAAAATACCGCCCAGCAAGCGGTTTCCGACATTGAAGCCTGGTTGTCGCATCTGCTTGGATAAGAAAGCGGCGATGACGCCAAATATCATTAGCACGGCAATGAAGGTCAGCGCCCAGCCGAGCAGATAACGGGTTGTCGGCTCGTCGATCAGGTTACGCGCTAAATCAGAGACCGCGTCGGCCGCTATATTGGCCAGCAGAAACGCACTCACCCAGCCGCTGATCGAGAGTGCCTCTCGCGCGAAACCCCTTGCAATGCCATAGCCCGCGGACACCAACCAGACCAACACAATGAACCAATCAAACAGATTAAAGCTGCCGATCGCGGAACCGAGCTGATTCAATAGGTCCCCCACGTTACTGTTCGTACCTCAGAATCTGGGAATCGACCTTCAGTACCACATCAATCTCGGGCTTGATGCGCGTCAATGGTGCACGCTCTGCATTCGGTCCAATCTGTATGCGAAAGAGCTCATCGTCCACCCGGACATAGCGAGTCGAGAAGGCTTTGTAACCCCGCGCCTGCAAACCCTCTACCAGCTCATTGGCGCGAGCTGCGCTCCCTACCGTCGCGACTTGCAGAACGAAAAAGATCGCCAGCCCCTGCTCATCAATGAGCGGGTCCTCAGACGGAGGCGCCACCCTGGGTTGGGGCGCGGCGACCGAGTCGCTGACGGGCAGCGCAGCAAGCGCGCCGCCCTCAGCGTCAGTCTGGGTCTGGGTATCGGCGGCCTCTTGAACCGACGGTGGGTTTTTCGGCGGCTCTGGTAGATTTGGAGCCACAGCGGACTCATAACTTTCCGGCTCCGGGATCGGCGTCTGATCAATGGCAGGCCGCTGTGACATGGGCTGGAGCACAATCGGTTCCCGCGTCTCCGGAGTCACAAAGATCAAGGGCCAGAAGACGACCCCTAGCGCCACCAGTACCAGAGTCCCAACAACTCGTTGCCCGAATAACGGATCCACCTAGTTCAGCTCCCCGTCATGCTGATGCGCTGATAGATAGGCGGTTGCTTCACCCACCGAAAAAAACGAACCAAAGACCACTATGCGATCACCGGTCGTGACTCGCGTCATGAGTGACTGCCATAAATCCGGGAAGGGACCGTAACTGATTGCCGCGCCTATGGGCTCAAGAAACTCCGCTAAGCGATCGGTGGACATAGCTCTGGGCACATGGCAAAGATCAATAAGATTCCACTCATCAAACACCGTTTCGCACAAAGACAGCATATCACGAATGGGCTTGTCCCCCATGACCCCGAACACCGCGACGGTCTTGCCAGATACCGGATGATCTTTGAGAAATTGCGCCAGCTGAGACGCCGATTCGACGTTGTGCGCCACATCCAGCAGCAGCTCGTAGTGCTCCGTTTGCATCCTGCTGAGCCGCCCGGTGAGGGACACCGACGCCAAATGTTCGACCAGAGACTGATCTACGGTCACCAGACCACTGAGCTCCAGCGCTTGAATCGCCGCGGCCATATTCACGGGCAGTAGACCGGTGTTACCCGGTAGCTGATAACGTTGGCGGGATGCCGTCTGCATCTCATCTTCAACGACAGCCCAATCACGGTTTATCAGAGAGGTTTGTGCGCCCTGCGCGTCGAGGGTCGAAAGCAGAGAATGAGGCGGATCAGGGTCAGCGACGACACAGGGCTGCCCCGGTCTTGCAACACCTGCCTTCTCGATCGCAATCAGCTCGCGGCTATCTCCCAGCCAGTCCGTATGATCGAGTCCAATGCTGGTGACAACGCTGAGATCGGCGTCGATAATATTCACCGCATCAAGGCGTCCCCCGAGTCCGACCTCCAGCACCTGAACATCAACGTCCCGCTCCCGGAAAATCCAGAGCGCAGCCAGCGTGGCGACCTCGAAATAGGTCAAGCTAATGGACGCACTCGCCTCTTCAATCGTCTCAAACGCGGCGATCAACTCAGCATCCTGGACCTCGAGGTCGTCGATGCAAATTCGCTCATTAAAACGGTTGAGGTGGGGCGAGGTGTAGCGGCCTACCCGCTTGCCAGAGTGCACCAGTGCGGCAGATAGGACAGTGACAACGCTGCCCTTGCCGTTGGTACCGGCCACGGTCAGCGTTGTGGGAGGGGAC
>CAXEVD010000301.1:0-3158 GCA_963999395.1 uncultured Halieaceae bacterium | reverse complement strand
TATAAACGGATCGTCTGACCAGCGACCACGCTTCCAGCAGTCGTAAGCGCGCTCCATGGTCTCCATAGAGCCCGTAAACCCTTGCCCGCCCCGATTGATATAGCGATTGTCAGGCACGTGGGTGAACTTGGGCATGCCCGAGAGTGCAATGTTGACTTTGCCGGATGAGCCACGAATCTTGAAATTTTTTGCACGGTCGTAGATACCGTCAGGAAGGTCTGCGCGGTCCATGATCCTGGTAAAGGTCCGTTTAGCGTCAAGATTAGACACCACGATATCGGCAAATACCTCGTCACCGTTCTCAAGCACCACGCCAACCGTGGCGCCGTTCTTGACCAAAATTTGGTTTACTGGCGCCTCGGTACGAATCTCGCCGCCATGCTCCTTTAATGCGCCTGCCAAGGCGTGCGAAATCGCGCCCATACCGCCTCTGGCTAGGCCCCAAGCGCCCACGTTGCCGTCTACGTCGCCCATAACGTGATGCAGCAGAATATACGCAGAACCGGGTGAATAAACGCCCAGCGCTGTGCCGATAATGCCGGGACTCGCCATGGCTGCCTTGATCAAGTCATCCTCAAAATAGTCATGCAGAAAGTCGGCCGCGCTCATCGTAAAGAAACGAATGTACTCGTAGAGCTCACGTTCACCGAGGTTCCAGAACTGTTTGGCCATCCAGAGGAGCTCCTGAATGTCCCGCGGCTTAAATGAGCTGGGGTCTGGCGGCGTCCTTAACAAGGTTTTACGGATCAACTGCGCATATCGGCCAAGGTCAGCCTGAAAACGAGACATTGCGTCCGCGTCGTGGGGTGAGTGACGGCGCAGCTCTAGATAAGCGGCCTCTTCATCGGGGTAGTCAATTAACACCCGATCACCACGATCGCTGAAGTTCACCGTGCCCAGATAAGGGACCAACAGTAGCCCATGTCGGGTGAGATCCAGATCGCGATGAATCGATTGCCGCATCATTGAGCAAACGTAGGAGCAACTCGAGTAGAACCAGCCCTCGTGCATTTCACGAGTGACTGCAGCTCCCCCGATATAATCGTTCTTTTCCAGCACGACGACATCTAAACCAGCCTTGGCTAAGTAAGCCGCGGCCGTCAAACCATTATGCCCCGCACCGATAATGATGGCGTCATAGCGCGTCATGCCAAGATCTCCCTGGCGGCGTTACGCCCGGGATTCCCGCTCACATCGCCAGCGGGATGGCATCCAGCACCACACAAATAAAGTCCAGAGATCGGGGTCGCATACTGTGCGGCCTCATAAGTCGGTCGCATCATCAACAACTGATCGATAGCAGGCTCGCAATGATGCCAATGCCCGTTGGTCGTGCGGTACTGCGCAGCAAGATCCTGAGGCGTGAGCAGTTCGCTGCCGAGCACGAGATCCTGAATGCCGGGAGCATATCGTGTCAGCTCACTCAACACTGTATTCAGCAACGCGGCGCGGTGCTCAGGCGTCCACCCCGACTTCAAATCATGCGGCACATACATCACATTAGCCGCCAACACGTGCTGTCCCTGAGGTGCCAAATTTGGCTCCTGAAGAGAAGGGATCAACACCTCCATCACGGGTGCCTCCGGTAACTCTCCGTACTTCGCGGCGTCCCACGCAAATTCGATGCTATCCATGGTGGGCGCAATAATGAGCCTTCCCTCCGGTGAGTCGAGTCCCTTAAAAGCGGGCAGCCCCGATAGCGCGAGGTGCACTCTGGCGACATAGCCCTTATTTCTCAAACGACGAATACGATTGGCGAACTCAATTTCTAGGTGCCGCGCACCAACCAGATTCAGAAAAGTCGTTTGTGGGTCAGCACTCGATACCACGCGATCGCTCAGAAGCAATTCGCCACTTTGGAGTTCAACTCCGATGCAGCGCTGACCATTTTCATCCCCCTCGATCCGAACTGACGCCACGGTGCAGTCAGTCCTGATGGTCACCCCCGCCTTAACCGCAGCATTTTCAAGGGCAAGCACCAAGCCCGGCATCCCTCCCTTGGGAACCACATGTTGACCAGCGTCCTTCCCTGCCATCCGGTTCAGCAAAGTGAGGACAGCTTGATTGGGCGATCGAGGCGCCAGTTGGGAACCCACCAGGGCATCCCAGCATAGGGCCGCCTTGAGCTGGTCATCCGAAAAATACTCATCGAGCAGGTCGCGCATAGGTAAGGTCGCAACCCGGAAAAACTCCAACATATCTTGTTTGCCCAACAGGCGAAGCTTGAGGCCCAGCTTGCCAAACGTCATCAGGTCTGACATGCCGGTTGCACCCACTCTGGGCATCGTCCGCTCCCAGAAAGGTGCCAGCGCTGCTGCAAACCTCGCCAGCATGGCGACATACTTGGGATAAGCCGCTGTGTCGTCGTCCTCTGCGCCCGCAAGTGATGAGGCGGTAATCGATTGGGGGGTACCAGCTATAGATAGCGGTTTAATAGGAAGCGGCTCAGTAGCTAAATCCAACCCATGCGCAGTCAAATCCAGCTCTCGAATCAGAGAGTGCGGCATAGCGTAGAGTGTTTGCGCCAGCGCAGACCTAAAACCGGGGTGAAACTCCCGCTCAGCCGCCATGCCACCCAAGTTGGAGCCTGCCTCAAGTACCGTGACGCGCTGACCCGCGCGCGCCAACACGATGGCGCAAATCAGGCCGTTGTGCCCACCGCCAATAATGATCGTTTCCTGATCCGCCATATGCCTCGCTGTCGCTCTCCTGATCACATGTGATGCGGCGCTACCTGCGCAATTAACCGCAGGTCCGCAGGCCGATTCGATTGTTACCTTAACGAGCGTGTCGTCGGCATGACCACTGATCCTATAGGCCACCAACCGTGCAACATTGCAGCCCGCGCGGGTTTAATTACGCAGTAGCGCGCTCAAGCGAGCCGTTGTAAGCCCTCTCACTTGTGGTCGTCCAAACCCCGACTGCCATGACAAGTAGAGGCAGGAAGGGCTCAAATGGCCAAAAAGGCAGCCACAGCTCTAACTCAGCAGACCACAGCGGCGCTAACAAGGCGGTCGATAATGCGGGCTGCCACACGTGACCGGAAACCGCGAGCACGAGAGACAACAGCACCAAGCCGCCGCCTATCCACAGTCGTATTCCGGCACCAGGCACTCCACCTCGTTCCTTGCCCCACGCCAAAATTCTCAATGCAAATG
>CAXEVD010000300.1:0-3162 GCA_963999395.1 uncultured Halieaceae bacterium | reverse complement strand
GACGCATGACTCACCCTTTAACCCTGATTCACCTGTCTGACTGTCACTGTGATGGGCTGGCCGTGCCGGACTGGTCCATTCATTCGGGAGATAGCTGGTGCGTTTTTGGGCGTAATGGATCAGGCAAGCAGCTGATAGATCAGCTGTTGGTCGGCGAGGTCACGCCCTCCCGCGGTGTTGTTGAAAGCAGGCTCGACGCAGATCAGATTGCACTCATTTCGTTCGAACGGCAGCAAGCGACCTACGAGGAGGAATGGCGACTAGCGGCGACGGATATTATCCCGGATGACGAGTGGGGTACCCGTGTCGCTGAGTTTTTACCCCAAGAATGTCTGGAAGACCCCCTCATCGATCAACTGAATATGCGCCATCGACTTCAGGCCTTCTACCGAGAATTGAGTACGGGTGAGAGTCGAAAGCTCATGGTGCTGAAAGCACTGTTGGATGAGGCAGAGCTACTCATTTGCGATAACCCCTTTGACAGTCTGGACCAAGGCGCGGTGCAAGTGTTGAGTGAAACATTTCGGTTGGCTGTGGCGTCGGGTGTGGCCGTAATACTGCTTCTCAGCAATCGCTCCGACATTCCCCAGTGGGTAGAGAAGTTCGGTTATGTAGAGGCCGGGTTGCTCGCGGCGTTTGAGGGGGCACGCGATTCCCAATTGACCCAGTTGGAGGCGGCTATCGGGACTGGCGCCATTGTTCAGCCGGGTATCCCAGAGGATGTTATTCGGCTCGACGCCTATGACGCGCCCTACATTGCGGAGCTGAACCAGTGCACGGTCCGCTACGGAGACCGAAATGTGCTCGATGCGCTCACGGTTAAGATTGCGCCGCTGCAACATACCTTGGTGACCGGGGAAAACGGTGCGGGTAAATCGACCTTATTGGGGTTGATTACGGGGGACTGTATGCAGTGCTTCAGTAACGATGTCAGTGTCTTTGGCCATCGGCGGGGCAGTGGTGAGTCGGTCTGGGATATCAAGCGCCAGCTTGGACTGGTAAGCAACGATCTGCACCGACGCTATACGGTGCGCTGCGATGCGCTGTCGGTTGTCTGCTCTGGGTTTTTTGACTCGATCGGGCTCTACGATCCCCCGACGGAACCGCAGATTCGTATGGGGCGAGAATGGCTGCGAGCGGTGGATATGACTGATCATGCCGAGACACCGTTCCAGTCACTGAGCTATGGCGAGCAGCGTCTGGTGCTGATCGCGAGAGCAATGGTGAAGTCGCCGCTCTTACTGGTGCTCGACGAGCCCACCCAGGGGCTTGATGAGCTGAATAGAGAGCGGATTCTTGGCTTCATGTCTGCGATTGAGGCGCGCCGACACAGCACGCTGTTATTTGTCAGTCACCGCCAAGATGAGCGTTTGCCATTATTTAAGCAGCATTTGCATTTGACATTGAGCCTTGGCAGCGAGGGGGCCTCTGTGTCCAAAGCGGAGTCGGAACTTTCTGGCAACTAGTTTGGGATGCCTCCATTTTGGATCCCGGGCTCGCCGTCGGTGTTGACCCTCTCTGGTAAAAACGTGACTCACCTCAGGTTAGGCCTTCATTATCGAGAGGGTTCCATCAGGTTTTTTCTTTGAGTAGCTATAAAGCAACTTAAACCGACTGCTCAGCAATTCATGATCCTAGATCCGCTGCGCTTTTTTTCGGTCAGCTGCAGCTCGATTTGTCAAAATTATTTGAGAGATTTTGTTAGCTTTATAGACCTTACGGCTAAAGCTGCGAGGAGTAGCGGGACGGAAAATATCGCATAGATGTGAGTCACTTCCATATCGGCTGTTAGCATCAAGCCTCCGATGACGGGGGCGCCAATGGCACCGGCGCGACCCACACCAATGGCCAGACCCACGCCGGTGACTCTAGAGGCGGAATCGTAGAGAGCCGGCGCGATCGTGTACAGCCCGATCATAGCGCCAATGAGGAAAAAACCCATGACACCTGCCAGTAACATCAGCAGAGCAAGATCCGAGTCAACGAGTATATAGAGCAGTATCGCGATCACGCTCAGAATGAAAAAAGACGAAGAGAGTTTGTTTATCGCAAATTTGCTGCCTAAAAGGCCGATTGCTAGCGCCCCAAATAGCCCGCCCGTTTGTAGGACCGCGCCAGCAGATATACCTTGTGATGTAGATAATCCTGCATCCACAAGTAGCTTCGGGGTCCAGCTAACGACGAAGTAAAATGAAAACATAAGGAATAGGTAGCACAACCATAGTAGGGTCGTATTCCTCCTCATCTCGCCCAGTTTGAAACAGCTTCTCCACCCTTCAATAGTCTCGCTAGTATCTATTGCAGCGTGGTATGAGGTGTTCAACAGCCCTAACTTGGCCATGATTTTTTTCTTCGCATTGGTCGCTTGGTGTTTGGCTGCGCGAGACAGGAAGTCCAGCGACTCGGGTAGTCGGAAAGCTACGATAGGTAGCAAAATGGCAGACATTGCTCCCCCGCTAAAAAACAAGGACTGCCAGCCAGAGGATTGAACGAGGGAAGCCGCGATAAAGCCCCCTAGTAACGCGCCCAATGGATATCCGGCTTGTAGCAACCCCATGCTGATGCCGCGGCGTTTGTCACTGGAGTATTCCGCAACCAAGGTGGTCAGTGTTGCCAGCATCCCGCCAATACCGATTCCGGTGATAAACCTGAGCACCAAAAGCTGCTGCTCGTTTTGAGAGTACCCTGACAGGATCATGCCCGCTGTGACGGTAACGAGACATACTTGAACCAGATGCTTTCTACCCAGCTTATCGGCAAGGGCGCCCAAAATTATCGAGCCTACTGCCATTCCGACCAACCCCGCGCTAAGAAGGAGCCCGAGGTATGTCGGATCTAGATGCCAGTCCTCAGCGACCGAAGCGGCTGCGAAAGACATTACCAGCACATCGTAACCATCTAGCATATTGATGGCCGTGCAAAGCAGCACTATTTCCCACTGATAGCGAGACATGCTCTGTGAGTTAATCTGGGCACGGATAGAGAGGTTGGTCTCGGGTTCATCTATTAACGACATTTGATTGGAATGCCTCCCTGCCTTCACTTGGGCCGTAACTGTAAAAGGTTTGTGGTGCTTGTTTCTGGTGCATTGTCGTTGGGCGATTAGTCATGGCTAGCATGGGCGCACTAAGCCTATTCAAAGCGATGTGAGTAGCTGTACTG
>CAXEVD010000299.1:0-3165 GCA_963999395.1 uncultured Halieaceae bacterium | reverse complement strand
CTGACCGACGCACTGAGTGAGCCGACAGTTGCTGAGTGTCGCTCCTGGGTGTCCAGATAGTTGAGATCGCCGACGCCGACCTCGGGCATCAATGCCGTCACCAGCGGCAGATGCTGCTGCTCGGTTGCGGTCAGCGCGGGTAGCGGGCTCACCCACTGCTGATACACGAGTCCATTGGTACCCGCGGTGTAGCGGTAATGGGTCGATGCACCTGATTCAATAACTGGCTCGGGGGAGGCGGTTTCTGCCGGAATGTCCGAGAGCGCCACTCTCGGCAGCACGTCCGGATCATCTTTCTGTCCCTGTCGGGCCCTGAGGCGCTCGGCGAGGTCGAGAATCTCTGCAGTGTGCTCGCTGCTAAGACCCTCTTTCATCTCTGCCAGACGGGCGGTCTCAGCCGACTCGCGACTGGCCGAGAGACCGGTGTCCGGCGCCACGACCAGTCGCACCCGGTGGGGGTTGTCGAGTAACAGACGGCGAATGAGTCCGGGCAGGTAATCACGGTCTTTGACCCGCTCACGCAGGGTGGCAATCACCGGCTCAAGATCGAGTGCCGCCACCGCGTCGCCATAATGCGTGGCCGCGCCGAGGGCTCTTAGCATCAGATTGAGTCCGTAGGGCATGCCGTCGCCACTCACCTCTCTTTGATGCAGCTCGATCTGCCGCAGGATCGCGTCAATCTTCTCTTCATCGATACCGTCTGTGGCGACCTGTTCGATACAGGCCAGCACCTCGGTCTCAAACGCCTCGGCGTGCTCGGCCTCGCTGCCTTCGATACCACAGCAGAACACCATCTCCCGCATTGATTCTTCCAGTCCGCAAAGTGGAGAGGGCGCCGCGCCGCGATCGGTCGTCTCCAGGTAATGCATCAGTGGCGAGGCACTGTTCTCCATCAACACCGAAGATACCAGCTGTGCCTCCAGCATGGCGGTCAGGTCGGCACTCTCGCCGAGCTTCCAACCCATGACCAAATGCGTTTTCTTCTCCGTGCCTTCTTCCGCATCTACCGCATAAGGGTGTGTCGCTTGCACCGGGGCGGTGAAAGGCGTTTCGAGCGCGACCTCGATTTTCCGCTCCAGCGCCTCAAAACGTTGCAGCACCTGTGCCTCAAAAACCTGCTGATGTGCTTCGGCGCTGATGTCACCAAAGGTGAGGAAGATTGCGTTACTGGGGTGGTAGTGCTCGGCGTAGAAGTCCCTCAATTCCTGATAACTCAAATCGGGGATATGCTCCGGGTCGCCGCCGCTATTGAAGTGGTAGGTGTTGGACGGAAACAGCTCGTGGCACAGCCGGTCCCACAGGATCGACGGGGTAGAGGACATGGCCCCCTTCATTTCGTTGAACACAACGCCTTTAAACACCAGCGGTTGCGTGCTGTCGTCGTTCTCAAACTCGACCCGGTGTCCTTCCTGCGCAAAGTCGAGCGGGTCCAGTCTCGAGAAAAACACGGCATCGAGGTAGACATCGAGCAGGTTGCCGAAATCCTTTCGGTTTTGCGTGGCGAACGGATAGGCGGTCCAGTCCGAGCTGGTGAACGCGTTCATAAACGTATTCAGAGATCGCCGCAGCATCATGAAAAAAGGGTCCCGAACCGGGTACCGCTCACTGCCACACAGCGCCGTGTGCTCGAGGATGTGTGCCACGCCCGTGGAATCCTCGGGCACCGTACGTAGGGCGACCATAAACACATTCTCGGAGGAATCACTGCTCAGGTGCAGGTGCTGGGCCCCGGTGCCAGGATGCGCGTATTCCTCGACGGTGAGATTCAAGCTGGGGATCGGCACTGCCCGCTTCAGCACAAAAGTATTCGGGATGTGTGCGTCGGCGGGGTGAGTTGAGGCGTCTGTCATGTTCGGTTCCAGTTGAGCATTGTTCATCTTGTTAGCGGTCTGATATGGGGTCAGTCCGCGTCGTTTTCCAGTGTAATCTCAAAAAGCCAGGGCCAGCGTTTGCCGGTGACCCAAATACTCCCGGTGACGGGATCGATGGCGATGCCATTGAGCACATCCGTATCCCTGAGTCGGTCCTCATCGCGTAGTAAGCCGGAGAGATCAATCAGGCCGACCACGTCGCCCGTGCCGGGATCAATCCGCGCGATCTGATCTGTTTGCCACACATTAGCCCAGATCTCTCCGTCGACCCACTCGAGTTCATTCAAATTGCGCAGCGGCCGGCCCTTCAGCGTGACCGGTAGCCGGGCCAGTTGCCCGTCGCCGCTCATGTCGGCGGAGTATAGGTAGTGGGAGCCATCGCTGAACCATAGCGTCGAACCTGAGCGAGTGGCTCCCCAACCCTGCCCGGGCAGGGCGCTTTGGCCCAGTAAAGACATATCGGGCAGCGAATACACCAGCATGACGCGTTCGCGCCAGGTGAGCACCACCAGCCGATTGTCGATGACCGTAAGGCCCTCGGCAAAAATTCTGGGATCTACGGGTACGGTCTGAATCTCTTCCATCGCGGGGAAGTCATACACCCTGATCATGGACTCGCCGTAGAGGCCCGAGCTGACATAGAGGCGCCCATCAAAAATTTCGAGTCCTTGAGTGAAATTCGCCCGATCAAAGCGCAAACGGGACACCACCTCGTAGCCGTAGGTGGGAACAGTGGCTTGCTGCGACTCACTCTCTGCGGCTGGGCAGGTCCCGCTCCCGACAAGCATCAGCCCGGCAAGTAGAGAGCAGAGCAATGCGCCGCGGCTTTTCACAAGGGCTCGCCGCGTTTCAGCCCGCGCTCCGCAAAGCGCGCGGGTGAGAGCGCTCGCTGCAGGTATCGCGGCACCGCGGGCAGCGTGCCCATGAGCTGATCTGCCACCATCTCCGCGGCCAAAGGCGCGGCAGACAAGCCCCGTGATCCCAGGCTGGTCAGTACTGCGAGTCCCGGCAGCATGGGGCTCGGTGCATCGATGGCCCGCTTGCGATCGTGGCGCAGTCGCTCGTAGCGGCGGTTGAACTCATCGAGCATAGGCACCGGACCCGCCACGGGGAGGTAGTCGTTACTGTTACAACGATGCGCCACATGACCTTGCCAGCCCTCGTCGGGGGCACCAAGATCTAAATCAGGCAGGGCAGTCTTCACCATGTCGATATTATGCGCATGCTCCGCTTCCCGTTCATCCTTGCCCGCATCCCCCGGACCAAAACTCGCGCCCAGACAGTGCAGGCCCGC
>CAXEVD010000298.1:0-3173 GCA_963999395.1 uncultured Halieaceae bacterium | reverse complement strand
AGGCCTCAAGCGCGGCATCGCCGTCCTCTCGTACCTTGCGTTTGCCATGGGCATGCTCCTGGTCACCTCGGTGCTCTTCATGGACGACACGATGTACATCCTCGACGCGACGACGACGTCCTTCGGCTACTACCTCTGGTACCTCCCCAAGATCGCCTGGGAGTGCGACGCGTGGGCTCGGCTCAACTCGGACCAGTCGTGGACGGGAAGCGCGATGGGCGGCGGCTTGGGCATCGACAGCAACCACGTCGGCACGCCCGACGGCCTGGGCGCGGGTGAGCTCTGGCTGACCGCCACCAACGGCTGGACCGTCTTCTACTGGGGCTGGTGGATCAGCTGGGCGCCCTTTGTCGGTGTCTTCGTCGCGCGCATCTCCCGCGGGCGCACGATACGGGAGTTCCTGATTGGCGTGACACTGGTACCCACCCTGTTCATCTGTTTGTGGATGGGGGTATTGGGTGGCAGCGCCCTGGAGCTCATCACCAACCAGGGATTTGAGGAGTTGGGTACCGGGGTGCAGGAGAATCCCGCGGTGGGTCTGTTCCGCTTTCTCGAGTACCTGCCGGCGACAGAAGTGTTGAGCGTCATCTCTCTGATGATGATTGTGATCTTCTTTGTCACCTCTGCGGATAGCGGCGCCATGGTGCTCAACATGTTGAGTGCCAAAGGGGTGGATAACACCCCCGCCCTGCAGCGCACGCTCTGGACGATGGTGATCGCGTTGGCCGCGTCACTGCTGCTGCTGGGCGGTGGGTTGCAGGCGCTGCAGACCGCGACTATTGCCAGTGCGCTGCCCTTTGCGATCGCCATGCTCGGTGCATTCTGGGGCTTTGGCCGCGCCATCTTGGCGGATGGCGCGAAGCGCCAGGCACACTCGATTCATGCGCCACCCGTGATGGCGGCTGAGGGCTGGCGGGATCGCCTGCGATTGCTGCTGGATTATCCCGATGACCGGACCGTGCAAACCTTTCAGCGCAATACCGTGCACGCTGCGATGCAGTCGTTTGCCAGTGAATTGGCAGAGCGTGGCGTGGCGGCGAGAGTCGTGGCGGAAGACGATGCGCTCTCGGTCCGCCTAGAGGTGTCCCATGGCGAGGAGGTTGATTTCACCTATGAGGTGCGAGCGAGTCGTCACTCGCTACCTGATGCCTCGATTGGTGTGGCCGAGGGTAATGGTCAAGCTGAAAGCTTCTTCCGCGCTGAGGTACACCTCGCGGAGGGCGGCCAGGACTACGACGTGATGGGCTGGTCTCAGGAGCAGATCATTGTCGATATCCTCAACCAGTATGAGGATCACCTTCACTTCCTCCACACGCTTCGGGAGTAGACCAGGGCCCGGATGGCGGTTTATTGAACGATCGTGACCGGGTGAATCGGCGCTTTGGTCCTATCAGAGTTAATCTTTAGCATCCGAGGGATCATGACATTGAGCACGGCCTGCCGGTTTTCCGGAGCGGGGTGTGTACTGAGAAACTCCGCGGGCCGCTCGTCGTTAAGATCGCCCATTTTTTGCCAAAGTGTGACCGCGGCTTCAGGGTCATAGCCCGCCTTGGTCGCCAATACCATGCCCATCACGTCGGCTTCGTTCTCGGCGTCGCGACTGTTGGGGAGTGTGAGGGCCACGTTGGCAAGCACCGAGGCGCCGGCCATCGCCACGCTACTGTTATCTGAGGCTGCGCCAATGACTGCCATCCCTGTAGCTGTGGCGATTGCCCGCGACATCCGCTCTGCGGTGTGGTTCGCTAGCGCATGCGAAATTTCGTGACCCATGATTTGCGCAAATTCATCATCGGTGAGTTTGAGCTGATCAAATAGCCCCGTGTAGACCGCCATCCGACCCCCTGCCATGCACCAGGCATTGACGGTCTCCGTGTCATCAACAATCGCCACGCTCCACTTCCAGTCAGCGCTCTCGGGGAAGTCGGCGACGGCAATGGAAACCAGCCGCCCCGTGATCCGCGCAACTCTCGCTACCGTTAGCGGGTCGCCGACCAGCTTGTCCTCGTCGTCCAACTGCTGGACGGTATCCATGTAAGCCGCCTCTGACTCGATAATCGCGGCATCGGGGGAGATGATAATGAACTGGGTGCGCCCGGTCGGACTCACCGCACAGCTCGATAGAAGCACCCAAACGGCCAAAAGGGCCCAGTGCCTTTTGCGTATGATCATTTGCGGGGGCCCACTAGTCAGCTCCTTCTGATTCCACTGTCATCGTCAGACATCCTAGCGAAAGCCGTGTTCCGTCGCTCGGGTATTTATCACGCTGGTGCGCGCTATGCTGGAGGCATGTCTATTATGTGCAGGTATTAGCCCGGCTCCGACTCGGCGCCCGCCGTGACGCGCAGCAAGCCGCGATACACTCCCCGCGCGTTCGATTCGCCAGTGATCACGCTATATACATCCTCGCTGATCGGCAAGCTGATCCCTTTTTCCCGAGCCAGCTCGATCACGGTCGGGGCGCTTTTTACGCCCTCTGCCACCATGTGCATGCTATCGATGATGTCCTCAATCGAACGGCCTTTTGCCAGCTCCATGCCGACATGGCGATTCCGGCTCTGCGGGCTGGTGCAGGTGGCGATCATGTCGCCCATGCCTGCGAGTCCCGCGAAGGTCTCGGCCTTGCCGCCCAGTGCCTCGCCCAGTCTGCTCATTTCGGCCAGCCCTCGGGTGATGAGCGCCGCGCGGGTGTTGTCACCCGCGCCCAGTCCGTCGCCCATGCCTACCGCGATGGCAATGATGTTCTTCAACACGCCGCCCAGCTCGCACCCGATGACGTCCTGATTGGTGTACACGCGGAACAGGCCATTGTTCAAAGTGGGCTGTAATGCGAGGGCAGCGTCGTGGGCCTCAAGCGCCAGCACACTGGCAGCCGCCTGACCTGCGACGATCTCGCGGGCGAGGTTGGGTCCGGTTAGCACCCCTGGAATGCTACGGGGCGAGACGTCGCGGATGATCTCGGTCATGCGCATCCGGCTGCCCTTCTCCAACCCCTTACTCAAACTGATCACCGGAATGTCCCGCGGCATATCGGGCAGGGCGTTCATCAGCACCTCGCGGAAGTGGCTGCTGGGGACGGCAATCAAGACTGCATCGGCGCGCTCGACCGCGACGTTCAGTGCTGTCGTGGCGGTGAGCTTGGGGTGTAGCTTAGCGTCCGCCAGATAGCGCGTATT
>CAXEVD010000297.1:0-3177 GCA_963999395.1 uncultured Halieaceae bacterium | reverse complement strand
AGGAACATGGGAGGTACGGGGTCGCTCGCGGCCTCACCGAGGTGTTGCTGTGCCAGGTGTGTTTCCATGGAGTTCAGCCAGGTTTCATCCCTAAGGCGGAGGTTCTCGTGGCTGACGCGCTGACTCCGAGTCAGCATCGAATAGTTGAATTGTTTGAGGTCAAATGCGTCGATATATCTTGGAACATTTTCGAACCAAATCATGGCATTACGGGCGCTATTCTGCAGCCGCAGTACATCAATTTTGCGTTCCTCCTGATACTGCTTCAACGCGCTGGTGATGGGCTCGCCGCTGTCAAGGTGGTGGGCCAGTGAGATGGCATCTTCTAAGCCTAATTTCGTTCCTGAGCCGATTGAAAAATGAGCCGTATGGGCTGCGTCGCCGATCAGGACCACGCGATCGTCTTTGATCCAGTTGTCGCAGTAGACCGCAGGGAAATTGATCCAGGCGGATCCCCTAACGTGAGCAGAATTGGTCAACAGCGTGTGTCCATCGAGGTAGTCCTCGAAAATCTGTCGACAGGTCTCAGCACTCTGTTCATGCGACATGTCTTCGAAGCCGAGCGCGTCATAAACCTCGGGCGTCGTCTCGACGATAAATGTCGAGGTGTTCTCGTCGAATTGGTAGGCGTGCGCCCAAATCCATCCATGTGCAGTGCGTTCAAAGATAAACGTAAATGCATCCCGAAACGTTTGATGCGTGCCTAGCCACACAAATTTGTTTGGCCGCATTTCAATTTTGCAGCCAAATTCTTCGCGATAAGTGTTGCGGATTTTAGAGTTGAGGCCGTCGCTTGCGACAATGACGTCTGCGTCAGCGAATCGGGTGTCGATATCGTCTATTTCGATCTCCTGCTCGAATTCCAGCACCACGCCAAGCTCTCTAGCCCGCTCATGCAAAAGTTGCAGGAAGCGTTTTCGACCGAGGCCAATAAAGCCATGCCCGGCTGATCGTTCGACTGAGCCGGAGACATGGCAATCGATCAGGTCCCAATGGATGAACTCGTTGACGATGCGCTGGGCGCTGACGGGGTCGTTGGCGGTGATATTGTCGACTGTCTGGTCAGAGAACACGATTCCCCATCCGAAAGTATCGTCAGGTTTATTGCGCTCGTAGACGGTGATCTCGTGATCTGGATTGCGGAGTTTCAGGCTTATCCCTAAGTACAAGCCGGCGGGGCCACCCCCAAGACAGATGACTTTCACTATGCGCTCTCCTTTGTCACGTGATGACTAAGACGTTTTATATCTAAAATGTTTTGCTAGTATAAAGCAAACATTTTATGTTTAAAATATTGATCTGAAATTCGTTCACGAGAAACACCTTATGGAGTCAATTGGAGTTCAGGAACCAATCGATCATGAGTCGCGGGTAGAGCAGGGTGATCACAAGGCCGTCAGGCTGTGGCTCCGGTTGCTCACCTGCACCAATCTGATTGAACGGCATCTGAGGGGTCAGCTGCGAAGCGAATTCGATATCACATTGCCACGATTCGATCTGATGGCGCAGCTCGCCCGTGAATCGGAGGGGCTGACAATGGGAGATCTGTCGCAGCGGATGATGGTGTCGGGTGGCAATGTCTCTGGTATCGCCGCTCAATTGGAGAGTGAGGGGTTAATTAGTCGGGAGCCTGTGCAAGGCAACCGCCGGGCGTTTTGCGTGACCCTGACACGGGCGGGGCAGGCGCGGTTTGCTGAAATGGCAGAAGCTCACGAAGCTTGGGTGGCAGAGTGCTTGGGTGGGCTGAGCGACTCGGAATATGGCCACATGATGAGAGCTTTGCGGCAGATCAAGTTGGAAGTGGGAGAGGTCGAGCGCTAGCGTCATGTGGAAGCCACCTGAGCGCATCAAATATCAAACTGCTGTGGCGCAATGGCCCACCGCACAAGAGGCGGCGCAGAGCCACTTATACTCACCCCTGCGAACGCCCAATCTGTGTTTGCATCAGCGGACCTGGGTGCCGGCGATGGTGCCTTGGCGGGCAAGCCACAACGGCGACGTGTCGCAGGAAGTCATAGATTGGTACAAGCGGTTTGCGCAAGGCCGACCAGGTGCAATAGTGGTAGAAGCCACGGGGATCAGAGATATCCCCAGCGGTCCCTTACTGCGCATTTCGGACGATCGGTACGTTGCAGGATTGCGCCGATTAACTGATGCGGTGCGAGAAGCGAGTGGCGGCCAGACCCGGCTGCTGATTCAGCTGATCGATTTTCTCACGATTCGCCGACGGCCCCAGCCGGAGGTGTTTTTCCAGCGTTTCCTTGAGGTGACGGAGACCCATCGTCAGCGGTTGGGTATGCAGCACGATGACGAGCAGGCAGTCAGGCAGCGTTTTCTCTCGCTTAGCGACGCCGAGCTGGAGCGCGTGCTGTCAGCGCGACAACTCGAGTCGCTTCGGCAGGGCTATCGTGAACACGTCACAGATACTCATCTGCCAGACGTTGCCGCTCTGCCCGAGACTTTGCCTACACTCTTTGCCAACGCCGCAGCTCGGGCGCGGACGGCAGGCTTCGACGGTATTGAGTTGCACTATGCGCACGCCTATACGATGGCCTCTTTTCTATCGGCTACCAATACCCGCACCGATGGCTATGGTGGCTGTCGTGAGCAACGGGTGCGACTGCCTCTGGAGGTGTACGGGGCTGTGAGGGCCTCAGTCGGTGACGATTACGCAGTGGGGTGTCGTTTTCTCACTGATGAAATCATCGCGTCGGGCAGTGATCTTGATGATGCGTGCTTTTTTGCCAAGGAGTTTGCTGGCGCAGGAATGGACTTTCTGAGTCTGTCTCGCGGTGGCAAATTCGACGATGCTAAGCAACCCAAAATCGGGTCCGCAGCCTATCCTTACACCGGTCAGAGTGGTTACGAGTGCATGCCAGCTTATCTGTCGGACAAACAGGGGCCGTGGGGCCGCAACGCAGAACCCGTGGGGTTGTTGCGACACGCTGTCCGCGATGCGGGATTTACAACGCCTGTGGTATCGACTGGCGGGATCCATAGTTTTGACCAAGCGGAGCGCTTGCTTAATGACGGTAAGGCTGACGTTGTAGGGCTAGCGCGGCAGGCGTTGGCCGATCCGGATTGGTTCGAGAAAGTCCGTCTCGGTCGCGGTGAAGAGGTTCTGCTCTGCCGATACAGCAATTACTGTGAGGGGCTTGATCAAAAGCACAAGCAAGT
>CAXEVD010000296.1:0-3182 GCA_963999395.1 uncultured Halieaceae bacterium | reverse complement strand
TGAATCCTCGTAAGGGCCAAGACCCAGCCACATTTCAAGCGCCTGCGCAGCATCCTCAGATACGCCTGGATGCCTCGGTACAGTTAAGCGGACTGCAGTGACTCTGGACGTGATAAGATCTTCAGCGAGCGATAGAACCGGGGAGGTCCTAAGCATCTTAGTGACCATGGTTGCACGTTTTCGAGGGCTCGAAAATTGGTGGTTATGCTCAAAGCCTGAGATCTTACCGCCGATCATGTTGACGCCGTAATACCCGGCTGGGCGGGTTGGTAATTCTTCTGGGAGGTCCAAGAGGTCCTTGGCCTGGCCAGCCGTGCGCCAATAGTTAGACATGATCGCTCTGAGTATTTGCCCTGTGCACTATTTTACAGGGCTGTAACAGATTGATCAATATCGATCAACTTCTAACGTCTGACATTTCCTGATATGTACGCCCGCTCTCGTGAACTGCTTCCTTCCCTGTGAAGTCTTGCCAGCGCTTAATGATGACGTCGACGTAGGCCGGTGAGATTTCCATACCATAGCATTTGCGGCTGGTTTTCTCGGCTGCTATGAGGGTTGCGCCGCTGCCTAGATAAACATCCACGACAAGGCCCGAACCGGCCGCCCATTCATCCAAAAACCATTGAATCAGCGCTGTTGGTTTTTGTGTCGGATGCACCCTTTGACCACCTAAATCATTTGAAAGTCCAAACATTCCCGCCCATTTGATTCTAGCAATTTTTCGCTTATGCCTAGACTTTGACCAGCAAAGCTCGAAACACGATCCAAACATCTTATCCGCGCTTTCATCCAGCCGCTTATCCCAGACAATCCAGCTTCCGCTGTTTCTGTCTGGCAGTAACTCAGAAAAATAATCCGCACCCCAGATGAACACTTCGCGACAATATGAAAACAGCTCAAGGGGCACACGTATCAACTCTGGCTTAAAATCGTCGTTGTCCCCTATGACGGGAGAATACTTGTTCCCGCTCCCAAAGCCCTTCATTGCACTATAGTTCGCATTAAGGTTCATGCCGTACGGCGGGTCAGTAAAAACCAGGTCCGCTTTCTCTCCATCCATCAACAGAGCCACATCAGCCGCGTCGGTAGAATCCCCACACATGACTCTATGGTTGCCGAGTATCCATACGTCGCCCCGCTCTGACACTGGCGACTCTCCAAGCTCTGGTACGTCGTCCTCATCTGTGAGACCTTCGACGGGTTCCTCGATGCCTGCGAAGTCCAGCTCATCCTCAAAAAAGTACGGTGATAGGTCTATCTCTTCACCTAGCTCGGCCAATACCTCTTGATTCCAGGCCAGGTTCAATTCACCTGCCCGGTTGTCAGCTATGGCCAACCCTCTGCCCTCTGGGCTGTCTAGGTCAATGTCAGCACGCCGCACGACGACAACACGATCGCCGGTAGTCTCTACCAAGACTGCATTCTCCATGCCTATCGAGGCAGCCGTTTCGATCGTCTTATTGCCTGCAATGATTCGGTTGTTCCTGTCGACTAGGACGCTACGCCCGGCGCCGTACTGCCTGAGTGAGTGCTCTAGTGCACTGGCGCCGCGCTCCGTTCCCGTGTTTGCGTTCTTATTGTCAGGCACTAAATCAGCGATCGAAACTACGTCTTTTTTCTTGCTCATGTGTGCTCTTGCTTGCGGTTTGCTTGCGTTCCATGCTTGCACTATTGGTCGATTTTGATCAAAATTGCAAGCATGAGCAAGATTAAGTCTTTAAAGAGCGCTGAGGAACGAAAGAGGGTGCGCCGTGAGGTTATGAGCCTCCTCTATGAGGGCATCCCATATCGACGCATCGAAGCGCTGACAGGCATGAACTCTGGAAGCATTAGCCGAATCAAGAAATCGAAAGCCTATGCTGCGTATACAATTGAGATGCTGAGAGCACGGGGTGAGGTCGTGCCAGAAAAGCCACTATCCGAGACGGTGTCAGAAGTGCTCAAGGTCGACTCGGCAGAGTATGACCGCAAAATCAAAAAAGACCGATTTCTTCAGGCTGTAGGTGTGGGTGGGATTGAATACGCTATGATGTATTCCCGCTCCACCGTTGGGGAGGTTGTCGCGTGTCTTGATGAGTCCGAGATTGCGCACCATGCAGCTAAGCCACGAATAGCGATTCTCGGCACACTGTTAAGGATTGCACACGATACCAGCCAAGCTGGGCACATTCGCATCCGGGCGTGCTCTGAATGGTGGCGACTGGCATCGGGCCAAGGTGAAACCCCTCTCATCAATATTGATGCTAGGTCCTCAGATACTGACGCACCGAAAGACCCCGTCTTGGTAATGGTGGAAAGTGTCAAGTCTGCCCTCGATCGCCTTGATGACGTTGACCTAATGGGAGGTGTGCTCAATGATGCCACAACTACCCCAGGGGATTGATCCAACCTTCTTCGATCCTGACGATTGGATTCCAAACAAAGCGCAATCCGTCATGCTCGGTTACTGGATGAGTGACCAGCATCAAATCATGGCAATGATGGGCGGATGGGGTTGCGGGAAGACCACCATGATACCCATGGTTATGAGCTTAAATCATAGTATGCGACCGGGCCAAGACGGCTTGGTGGTGTCGCCCACAATGGGCCAAGGTACGAGAACCATCTCGAAAGAGTGCGCCCGCATCTTATCGCCTATCGGTTGGACCTACCATCACAGCTACCTTGGCCAACCTGCCCCGCATTGGTTAAGCCCAATGAAAAACGGCAAACAAAGCCGGGTGTGGATGATGTCTTGGAATAGACCGAAGACAAAGCATACCAGCGCTAACAGTCTTGAGGGTCCAAGCGTCGGCTACATCATCTTTGATGAGTGCAATCTATACAATGATGAGGAGCCCTATCAGGCCGGTCTTGGCCGTATTCGCGACGGAAACCCGCCTAAAATGCTTTTGCTAGGTAAGCCTCACCACGGGTCTATCTGGGGTCACTTCGCCGAAACTAGGGGCGGTGTATACCGCACTGCTACATCGTGGGTTAACGCGAAAAATCTAGGCGATATGGAAGCTTGGATCTCGACGATGTCTACTCGTGAGTATCAAGAGAACATCATGTGCAACCCACAACCACCGGAGGGCTCGATCTTCGATATGTGGATGCCTACCGAATGGCCTAAAGGAAACCTTGCCCCGGCTGATTGGCGACCCCAGAAACACATGACTCATCATGTAACCTTTGGT
>CAXEVD010000295.1:0-3189 GCA_963999395.1 uncultured Halieaceae bacterium | reverse complement strand
TCATGATCGAAAGCGCGGGCGCAGAGCAATATGGCCCGGGGGCCCTCTTACGGCCGTTATTGACGCTTCCCCTGCTGGGGATGGTGAGCTGGCTGAGTGTGCGAGCCGTTCTGCTGAATCTCATCAAGCGCTTCGATCGCTATCACGAATATATTTTCCTGTTATCGATTGGCTGGTGTCTTGGCATGGCGGAATTAGCTATCTGGATGGGACTCTCTGCAGAGATTGGCGCCTTTATTGCGGGTATCAGCATCGCGAGCAGCCCGATCGCCCAGTACATCGCCATCAGCCTCAAGCCACTCCGAGACTTCTTTCTCGTAGTCTTTTTCTTCTCGGTTGGGAGCGGCCTCGATATGGCACTCCTGCCGCAGGTGGCGCTCCCATCCCTCGTCATCGCGGCCTGCTTGCTGGCACTTAAACCCGCCGTGTTCCACTTGCTGGTGCGGGGAGTCTTTGACGAACCCAAGCTCAGTTGGAATCTGGGCTTGCGACTTGGGCAGTGCAGCGAGTTCGCTCTTCTGATTGCTTTTCTGGGGCTATCAAAGGGGCTTCTCGGGGGTGCTGCGGCCACGCTGATTCAGGCCGTCACCGTCATCACACTGCTGGTGTCGTCCTACCTGGTTGTCTTAGCGCTACCAAACCCGATTGCCATCCGGGAGTCACTGCGCCGCGACTAAACCGTCGGGCGATCAAACAGGAGCGGAGAGTATGGAGAGCCGCCGACGAGCCTCGGCGGCGGAAAGGATGTGCCTAAATAGCGGATTCGAGCTCGGGTAACGCCTCAAAGAGATCGGCTACCAGGCCGTAATCCGCAACCTGAAAGATCGGCGCGTCCTCATCCTTGTTGATCGCCACGATCACCTTGCTGTCCTTCATGCCGGCTAGATGCTGAATAGCGCCTGAGATACCCACCGCGATGTAGAGATCTGGCGCAACAATTTTACCGGTCTGGCCTACCTGATAATCGTTGGGCACAAAACCAGCGTCGACGGCTGCACGTGAAGCGCCAATTGCGGCGTTCAACTTGTCAGCGATGCCGTCCAGCAGGCTGAAGTTGTCACCGTTCTGCATGCCGCGGCCACCGGAGATCACGACCGACGCCGATGTCAGTTCGGGTCGATCGGAGACAGCTACTTCCTCACGGATGAATTGCGAGACACCGGCATCGTACGCCGCTGCGCACGCTTCTAATGAGGCGCTACCACCTTCGGCCGGCACCGCGTCAAACGCAGTGGTTCGCACCGTGATGACCTTTTTGAGGTCTGATGATTGCACCGTAGCGATGACGTTACCGGCGTAGATTGGACGCTTGAAAGTATCGGCGCTCTCGACAGAGAGAATGTCAGAGATCTGACCAACATCGAGCAGCGCGGCCACGCGCGGCATGATGTTTTTACCGTTGGCCGTAGAAGGCGCCAGCAGATTGTCGTAGTCAGCACCCAGTTCCGCTACCAGCAGACTCACATTCTCAGCCAGTTGGTGCTCATAGGCCGCGTTATCCGCACAAATGACTTTGGAGACTCCCGGAACCTGCGCTGCCGCATCAGCAGCTGCACCACAGCCGGCTCCCGCCACCAGAATATCCACGTCCCCGCCAAGCGCTCCGGCCGCTGCGACAGCATTCAGCGTCGCAGCTTTTAAAGACGCATTGTCGTGCTCTGCAATAACCAGTGTTTTCATCAGATCACCTTCGCTTCGTTTTTCAGTTTGTCGACCAGCTGTGAGACATCTTCGACTTTGATACCCGCTGCGCGCTCCGGAGGCGGCGCCACGCCGATTTGGGTAACATGAGATTGCACCGCGACTGAAAGCTGCTCAGGCGTCAGCGTCTCCAGCGGCTTTTTCTTGGCCTTCATGATGTTGGGCAGCGATGCGTAACGCGGTTCGTTGAGGCGTAAATCTGTCGTGATGATCGCTGGCAGCGTTAAGGAGACCGTTTGCAGGCCACCGTCTACCTCGCGGACAACTTCGACTGCGCCATCACCGATCTTGACCGCTGAAGCAAAGGTGCCCTGCCCCATCCCGGTCAGCGCGCCCAGCATCTGGCCTGTCTGATTGTTATCACCATCAATGGACTGCTTGCCCATGATGACCACATCTGGGGACTCCTGATCGATCACCCCTTTGAGAAGCTTGGCAATAGCCAGTGGCTCGGGTTTGCCCTCGACCTCGACGTGGATGCCGCGGTCAGCACCCAGCGCCAGAGCGGTGCGGATCTGCTCCTGGCAACTGCTCTCACCCACGGAGACCGCAACAATCTCAGTGACGGTCCCGGCTTCCTTCAGCCTGACAGCCTCTTCAACCGCGATCTCACAAAATGGGTTGATTGCCATTTTGACGTTATTCAGGTCAACGTCTGTCCCATCCGCTTTCGCGCGGACCTTGACGTTGTAATCGACCACGCGCTTTACCGCGACCAATGCTTTCATGGTGTCTCCAGATAATTCCAGATCTTTGTGTAGATTATTTGCTGCCGCTTATGGGGCTGTTTCACACTCACAAACTTGTGAAGAGCACTGAGAGCCGTTTCTGGGCCCTTTTTTAACGCTTTCGTAGCGCCTTTGTGACGCCGGTTTCCGCTGGGGTTACTAGCGCCTGTGTCATCTCACAAACCTGTTTGTACGGCTACCTTAGTGTATCATGCCGCCGCTAAGTAAAGCACCCAACCGCACCGGATTCTAATGGATTTCGGTGATGTTGGAGATTACCGAAAAGCCGCTAGAAAAGTCGCGAGGTGTGGTGTGGAAAGAGAGTCGATGGAGTTTGATGTGGTCATCGTCGGTGCAGGCCCTGCGGGCCTCTCTACGGCGATTCGACTGATGCAACTGGCCGAAACTGAGGGACGCGAAACCACAGTGTGCTTGGTCGAGAAAGGTTCTGAGGTGGGTGCGCATATTCTCTCTGGTGCGGTGCTCGAGCCTCGCGCCCTGAACGAGCTGCTGCCAGATTGGCAAGACCGCGGCGCGCCGCTCAATACCGCGGTAACGGGCGATACCTTTTACTTCTACACCGGTCAGGAGAGCGCGATCAAACTGCCCGGTTTCGCGATTCCGCGGCCCACTCACAATGACGGTAACTACATTGTCTCAATGGGAAATGTCTGTCGCTGGCTGGCCGAGCAAGCGGAGGGCATGGGCGTCGAGATCTACCCTGGCTTTACGGCAGCAGAGGTACTGTTTGATGACGCGG
>CAXEVD010000294.1:0-3190 GCA_963999395.1 uncultured Halieaceae bacterium | reverse complement strand
CCGGAGCCGCTGCAAAAGACATGACCAACACGTCGTAACCGTCGAGCATATTGATCGCTGTGCAAAGGAGCACCACTTCCCACTGAGCGTAGGACATCTCTCTGGAGTTGAGTTGCGCTCTAACCGTAGCGGCCTCCAGCTCTCCGCTCACCTCTGTCATCCGATTGCAATCCTAGTCACCTTTCATAAAAATCATAAACAATGGTGCGATCCGATGCGACTGGCTATTTGCAAGGCCCGCTTGGCCCGCGCTGATTGTCAGGCCTAAAACTTATGGGGTAACCAACAGACCGGGGGTCCCTATAACTTGATCACTACAGGTGCCCTTCCAATGCTACCCGGCGATACCTTTACTGGGTCAGGGCGCAAACATTTAATCTTCACAGACCCAAAGCGAGGATGAGAGACACACATGAACACGAGCGAATTGTGGATAGGCGGAAAAGAACATAAGCCCAGCTCAGGAGATTATTTCGATGATCTCAATCCATCGAATGCTGATCTCATTGCCCGAGTCGCAAAAGGAAATATGACCGACGTCAATGCAGCTGTTGCCGATGCTAAGAATACGTTTGAGCATTTCAAGGACAGTGAGGTACGCACGCGAGAGAAAATACTCTGCGACGCGGCATCAATAGTGGAACGAGACCGCGATGTGTATATGGACTTGCTCATCAACGAAGTAGGCTCACCGCAGATGAAAGCGGCTTTTGAGGTCGAGTATTGCATCAATGCATTCCGCGCCGCTGCGGGCGTACCAAGAAGGCTGGTCGGTCAAACTATGCCATTGGATCGGCCCGGCGCGTTCGGCATGTCAGTTCGAGAGCCAGTGGGCGTCATCGGCTGCATTACCCCTTTCAACGTGCCCCTTCTGAAAAATGTGAAGCAGATCGCGATGGTGGTTGCGACTGGCAACACAGCGGTTCTGATGCCTTCAGAATTCGCATCACAGATCACCGTCCAATTCGCAAAAACTCTTCAAGAGGCAGGGCTGCCAGGGGGCGTATTCAACTACGTCACGGGAGATCCCGCGGAGATAGGGGACTACCTCACATCGCACAATGACATTGCCGCTATCAATTTTTGTGGTTCTCCCAGAATCGGCCAACACGTCGCCAATATCGCGGCGAAGAACCTCAAGCCCGTGACCCTAGAGCTGGGCGGCAAGAATCCCTTGATCATCCTCAACGACGCTGACCTCGACAAGGCACTTGAGGCGGCCATGTTGGGCATATTTTTCTTTCAAGGCCAAGCTTGTATGGCCTCCAGCAGGATAATCGTGCAGTCAGAAATTGCGAAAAGGTTCATCCCTGCATTTGTCGAAATTGCCAAGGGAGTCAAAGTTGGAGATCTCTCAGATCCGGAAACTGCCATTGGGCCCATCATCAGCTCGCGACAAGCAGACAGAGTCAAGTCACACGTTGCAGACGCGCTAGAGAAAGGCGCAACGCTTCTCCACGGTGGTGAGTGGCTGGGCAACTGTTGCCCGCCGACAATACTGTCAGATGTGACCAATGAGATGGTGGTCTTCGGAGAAGAAACATTTGGCCCCGTCACGTCGATTTACACCGTTGATGGTTTGGAGCAGGCAATGAAGTTGGCGAACGATACGAGCTACGGTCTGAGTTGTGCGATTTTCACCTCAGACATTTCTAGCGCGATGAAGGCTGCCGCGAAATCTGATGCCGGAATGGTGCATATTAACGCGATGTCAATTCAGGACGAGCCCCACATCCCGTTCGGAGGTAACGGCATGAGTGGTCTCGGCAGAGAGGGCACCGACGCCGATTTAGATATCATGACGCGCTGGAAATGGATAACCATCCAAGTGGACTGACGGCGCGAATACCCCTCAGTCGCTGGCGTCAGCACTGAACCCGGTTTTAATGGGAGCCGTAAAGGACCTCCACCATGCGCACCGCGGTGTAGCCAAGATCGAATTAGTTTAAGATCATCAGGGCTTGACGGATGGGGGTATTGTGTAACTGGCCCACGGTGTCAATGACTTCTAGTCTTACAACACCCTGAATCCTGCGCTGGATATCGACTACGATCATCGAGAATTCTGGAGAGATCTCGCAGGTTTCACCGCCTGAAGCTGACGCTTTCACAAAACGCTTCGCACACTATGCCGAGGTGCTGGTATGGTGTCGCCCCTGACCGGTGCCGGAACTAAAACGTCGCAGTGGCCTCCTCCAGTATTAAACACATCGATATGGTCGTTGTCGGCGCCGGTTTTGCCGGCCTCTATATGATTTATCGCGCACGGCAGTGTGGCCTCAGCGTTCAATGTTATGAGATAGGAGAGCGCGAGGGTGGCACCTGGTATTGGAACCGCTACCCCGGCGCCCGCGTGGATATTGAATGCGTTGAGTACTCCTATTCGTTCTCCAAAGAGCTCGAACAGGAGTGGGACTGGAGAGAGCGCTACGCCAGTCAGCCGGAGATAGAACGCTACGCCAACCATGTCGCTGAGCGCTTTGATTTGCGGCGCGACATTCAATTTAAAACCCGCGTCACCACTGCCCATTTTGACGAAAGCGCGCAGCGCTGGCTGGTTGAAACCGACACCAGCGAGCGCGTGTCTGCACGCTTCTGCATCATGGCGACTGGCCTCATCTCGGCACCCATAGAGCCCTGCTTTGAAGCGCTGGATGATTTTGCCGGCGAGCAGTACCTCACCAGCCGCTGGCCGGCAGAAGAGCCAGTCTTCGCGGGTAAACGGGTCGCGGTAATCGGCACCGGCTCCTCGGGCATTCAAGTGATCTCCGAAGTCGCGCAGGAGGCCGGACAGCTCTATGTGCTTCAGCGCACACCGTCCTTCACTATTCCTTTGCGCAATCGACCGGTAGAACCCGGGCACGCCAGCAAAATGAAACAGCAGTACGCCGAACTGCGGGACCGGCAGTTCAATTCTTTTTCAGGCTTCACGCTGGTGCACTCTGATCTGGCACCACCGCCATCCAAAGCAGCGCTTGAGGTGAGCGAGGAGGAGCGTTTGGCAGAGTATGAGAACCGCTGGGCATCAGGCGGTCTGTCTCCCTACTATGCCTTCACCGACAGCTTGCTCAGCATGGAATCCAACAAAACGCTGGCTGATTTCGCGCGCGCCAAAATCCGGGAGCGGGTCGATGATCCCACCATTGCCGAAAAGCTCTGCCCCGACTACCCCATCCTGACACGGCGCCTG
>CAXEVD010000293.1:0-3197 GCA_963999395.1 uncultured Halieaceae bacterium | reverse complement strand
TCCAATTTTTTTAGATGTAATTTCTTCTCAAAAAATATCTGTTGGACCACCCTTTTATCATAAATTAATTATACCATTTTTAATACCATTTTTATTAATGATGGCGATTGGTCCAAAGTTAAAATGGATAAAATCTAAACTGGAAAATAAGACATATTTAATTTTTTTTCTGATTATCTCAATTTTACTAGCATTTTTTGTATTAAAAAATTTTGATCAAAATTCCCCCGCGAATCGCTCCCGCGAGCGCAACAGAAGTAACGCAGGTTCGCGCCGATAGACTTGTTTTACGGCGTAAAGTTTTTGGCGTAAATGGATCGCGGCGTATCAAGAATTCCTGGTCTTTTTCGTGATCCCGGCCGACGTGAAGAAGAACGAGTTACTTACAGCCAGCAGAATTTGCCTGGGCTTGTTGTCGGCCCATCGCAGTTAGGTAGTCAAATAGATCGCGATATTGAGCGATATATGCAGCGTGATGCGGAAAGACGCGCTGCGGCGACTCGCTCTGTGAACCCTGAGCAGGCTCCTCCCCAGATGCGCCTGGACCTGCGAGCAGAGGAATCGCCCACTCCAGTCAGCGGCGTCATGGTCGATCGAGGCGGGAGGCCGATTTTCAGTGGTGGACAGGAGTTCCTGTCAGTCGCGAATTTGGCTTCAATGAGCCCAGAAGACAGGCGAACTGGGCGCACTTTCGGCACCCAGGAGCAGACCATCAGTCGCCGATCTGATGATTATTCGCCCAAGCCACAGCCGCGTAGACGAGAACGCTTTAGCCCAGCAAATACGCCAGAAAAGATGGCGAGCAAGATTGAAGCGCGTGGTGCTGAAACAAGTGAAGAAAAAGCTCTAGCCCTAGTCCAGGAGTTCAAGGAATATGCCGGTGCTGACGACAGAGAATTCCTGGATTCATATGCACAAGATCTGACAGACAATATCAATGCAACTGCTCGGGAAGCAGCGAAGCGTAGAGACCCAAGCACAGCACAAACAGGCACGCCTGGATTTGTCGGTGAAGATCTCACTAATGAAAGGTACGAGCGAGGTGGTTTCGACACCAGGACGCTGAGAACGCCAGGCCCGCGCTCAATGGCTGTAGCGCGAAGAGATCCAGATCGCGAAAACCTCCGCGCTGAAGCAGGTGTGCTTAGCGAAGAGCTCGGCGGCGATCAAGTGCCGCCATACATGATGGAAGTCCGTAACCGAGGCAGACGCGGACAACTCGATGGATCTGTAACCAGGATTGATCCGAACTCCGTAGGAAAGACAGCGCTAGACGTCTTGGAGGACCAAGACAAAACAGCAGCGTTCCTGCGCACCACTGAAGTCACTATGGCTGATCGAGCCAAGGATCTCAGGGAGCAAGAGCGCACCCCAGCAATGTCGTCTTCCGGGTTGAATGCTGCAATGCAACAAGGTCGGGCACGGCGATTCACTCAACAAGAGCTGGATGCACGACTCGCTCAAGATGAAAACTTTACTGGCGTAGGCCTGTACCGAAAAAGCGCTGATAAACCGGCAGAAGTGATTTATCCAGTCATGCGTGACGGCATGCCTGTGACGACTACTCGAACTGTGCCTGATGGCATGTTCGGCTCCAGGGAAGTAGAAGAGCCTTTGTACCGGATTGGTGAGCCACAAGCGAGAACTTTCGACGATTCTCGTGAAATGGTTCGAAATGCACTGGGTCCAACCAGGCGTAATCCCAAATTGGCGGACAGAGACAAGCAGATTGGCCCAGCGGTGCTGATAGAAAGCCCTGGATATCGAATTAACTACGAAAAAAAAGGCGCTGAATCGCAATTTGATTTCTTCGGCGAACTGGCCAACGCTGGATCGGTGATGCCGCGTGATGTCAGAAGCGACATGCGGGACCTTGCCGAGGCTTCGATCACCGGGCAAATGCCAGTCGTAGTGCGCCCTCAGCGCGGTGCAGCGCCAGAGCGCACTACTAAGCCGATGAGGGGGAGTGTCGCCAGCCTTTATTCCAATATCAACCCCAAAACGCCGCGTAATCCTGCTGGTCAAGACTCTCCAGTAGACACCGCTGGCAAACAGTTGCGCGCATTCCTGCAAGAAGCAGCAGAAATTCGTCCAGTTAACCGCGCTGAGTTGGCAGAAGCGGCCCAAATCATCGGAAATCGCTTCGGTGTCAGCGCATCTGACGCCATTTCGGCCTCAGTTACAGCAGATCCAGGCCGCCCACTGTTTGCACCGGGCTCATTCGCAGAAAAAATGCTGATGCAAGCGCGTGCCGAGCAGTCAGGTCAATACCGTCCAGTCGATTTGTTCGATGAAAGCGATATCGGCGCTGGAATGGAGCGAATTGCCGAAGATATCCGCCTCGATGAGGAGATGTACCAGGGTGGCCCCGTAGACGATGGCCGTGACATCAACATGGACGACCTCGATGGTCAATACAACGAGGCTGCGGGCGGCATGAGCAAGGGCGGTTACTCAGTGTTCAACCCAATGGAACGCCCTGGTGGAACCGTTATTGAAGGTCTCAGTGAAACAAGCCAGCAGCTGGAGCAGTTGGTCGGCAGAGACGTCATGGAGTCTTACGTCGACTACGCCAAGCAGTTCATTCCTGACATTCCTGGTCAAGAAGGAAACCGTGAAGCTCAAGCACGGATGGTCGTAGAGCAGGCATTGCTCGATAACCCGGAAATCGTGGCACCTGACTCCTTGAGAAGGTCGAATCAATCACAGCTCGCTATCGCTGAAGCCATCAGTAACCAGCTCAACAGACCTGTCGCGACATCGGTCGACCCTGCTTTGAACACGACACGCGCTCAACGAGCAATCGCAGAACGTGAGCAACGCGCCATGCAAGTTGCTAATCAGCTGGCCGAGCAAGCGCGAGCCCATGCCCGTCCTCAAGCGAGTGTCATCAACACCTCGGGATATTCAGCGCTGAACGCTCCTGCTCCACAGCGCAGAATTTGAAAATAGAATAGTAATTACAACTCCTTTAGCGATATGAGTTACGGCAAAGCAAAAGAGAAAGCTAAAGCTCACAAAGAGGGCAAAAGCAAAAAGAAAGACGGGAAAATGCCCGAAGAGCTGCTAGAGCATTTCAAGAGTAAAGCTAAGGGAAAGAAGTAAGTAATAGCTAGGATCAAAACAAATAGATCCGCTGGATAGTGTCTGCAAGCTCTATTTACACCTACGAATTCAAGCCTGGTTACGACCCTCTC
>CAXEVD010000292.1:0-3207 GCA_963999395.1 uncultured Halieaceae bacterium | reverse complement strand
AAATCTTCGATTTTCTCTGGAGGATCCAGCACGGACGCCTTTAATTGTTAAGATACCCCATCGCTGTTAATTTGCCCCCTCGATCTTCATTTGGGCCCTCCCAGCCACACGGGCGCCTCGGCACCGTCCCAGCTGACGGAGAGTTTACCGCCGGGCAGTTGTACCGCGACGGTGGCGTCCAGCAAGCCGAGGCCAATACCGTGAACCACCGCGGCGCAGGCTCCGGATCCGCAGGCCTCGGTCTCTCCAACTCCGCGTTCGTAAACCCGCAGTTTCAGTTCAGTCCGCGAGACGATCTGCATAAATCCCACATTGACCCGGTCAGGAAAACGCTCGTGGGACTCAATCAACGGCCCCAAGGTCGTAACCGGTGCCGCGTCGCAGTCGTCGATCATCAGAATCGCGTGGGGGTTACCCATCGACAGCGCGCCGATTGACAGATTTTGCCCCTGCACTTCCAGCGGATACTGGGAGGCCAGCGCGGGCACGGAAAAGGGAATCACAGCGGGGTCAAATTGGGGTGCAGGCAGCCCGGCGAACACGCGGCCGTCCTCCGAGAAACTGAGGGTGAGTGGTTCGGCATCGGTCAGTAAGTGGAGTTCGCGCTTTCGCGTCAGTCGCTTCTCTCGCAGAAAATGGCCCACGCACCGTGCGCCATTACCGCATTGACCAGCGCGGGAACCGTCGGCGTTATAGATGGTGTAGCGAAAATCGGCGTCGGGATCATCGGGGGGTGTGAGCAGCAGGATTTGGTCGCAGCCAATGCCGCGTCGTCGATCCGCGATGCGTTTTAACTGCGCGGTGCTGAGATCGACCGCTTGTGTGACACCGTCGATCACAACGAAGTCGTTGCCAGCGCCCTGCATCTTGGTGAAGACCAGTTTCACGACGTGGGCGCCTCCGGGATGCGCTCCCGCTGCCACAGGTCGCTCAACGATTCCCGCTGACCGATCAGATGCAGTGATTCACCCGAGACCATCACCTCGGCCGCCCGTGGGCGCGTGTTGTAGTTGGACGCCATCGAGAACCCGTAGGCGCCCGCACCCATCACCGCCAGCAAGTCGCCCTCAGACAGCGCTAGGTGTCGGTGTTTGCCAAGAAAGTCACCGGTCTCACAAATCGGGCCAACGATGTCCCAGTGCTGCAACTCACCCTTGCGTGGGGTCACGGCCTGAATATCCTGCCAGGCGTTGTAGAGCGAGGGCCGCAGCAAATCGTTCATCGCAGCATCGACTACGGCGAAATTCTTTGCATCACTGGGTTTCAGGTACAGCACTCTGGTCAAGAGGGCGCCCGCGAGGGCGACGATGGAGCGCCCCGGCTCGAGCACCAACTCCACATCCCGGGATCCCAAATGCGCTGCCAGTACATCCATGTAATCTTCTATCGCCGGCGCGCTCTCCTGATAGCTCACTCCCAAACCGCCGCCGATATCGAGGTGCCGCAGCGTGATGCCTTCTGCCTCGAGGTCATCGACCAATGCCAGCAGGCAATCTAGGGATTCCAAAAAGGGTGTGATGTCGAGAATCTGACTACCAATGTGGCAGTCAATGCCGACCGGGTCCACTGCCGGATGGTCATGGGCGACCTGATAAAGGCGTCTGGCGGTCTCGACGTCGACGCCAAATTTGTTCTCTCTCAGGCCCGTGGAGATGTAGGGGTGGGTACCCGCATCGACATCGGGATTGACCCTTAAGGATACCGGCGCCGTCTTGCCGCACTCCATCGCAACGTCCGCCAGTGTCAGCAGCTCGGATTCCGATTCGACGTTAAAACACCGGATTCCGTGTTCCAGCGCCGACAGCATTTCCTGCCTGGTTTTGCCGACGCCAGAGAACACCACTTTGTCTGCTGCGCCCCCTGCAGCGATGACGCGCTCCAGCTCACCGATTGACACCACGTCGAAACCGGCGCCCAGTCCGGCCAGCACATGGAGCACGGCCAGATTGGAATTGGCTTTCACCGCATAACAAATCAGATGCGGGCGATCAGCCAGCGCTGTTTGGTAGGCGAGGAAGGCAGACTCGATGGCCTGACGCGAATACACATAGGTCGGTGTACCATGCGCTTCGGCGACGGTTTCAAGCGGGACGCCCTCGCAGTGGAGCGCGCTTTGCCGGTGCTGAAATACAGACATCAGTCAGCCGTCGCCGATGCGTCATCGGGCTCAGCCGGGCGCAAGGGCCCCTGCTGACCACAGCTGGCCAGCCAAGCGCATAGCAGGACAATGAGAAAAGTCCTCACGGTTTGACCTCGGCAAAAGGCGCAGTATAACAGTGCGGGGAGGCGCGCCCATGATGTGGCGGCCTGTGGCATTGTGTTCGGCAAGCACCATCAATTCAGGGAGAAGTGCCAGGTATGGCAAGCAGTGACTACTACGAGCAGATCGAGGATACGTTTGAGGCGGTTGAGGTCGCCCTTGAATCATTGCCGGATGATGTCGATATCCGTGGCGCTGAGGGCGTGATCAACGCCACTTTCAGCAACGGGGTGGTCTTTGTTTTCAGCCGGCAGCCGCCCACGGAGCAGCTCTGGCTGGCGACCCCGGGCGGAGGGTTTCACTACACCTGGCATGACGACACGCGCACCTGGCGGGATACCAAAAGCGGCGAATCTTTCCACGCCTTTTTGATCGAAGAGCTGGCAACGCATACCGGACTGAGATTGATTTGGGATGACCGCTAAGACGATCATCTCTAGCGCTTGGGCGATCTGCACACTACTGGTATCGTCGATAACATTCGGCCAGTCTGAGCCGCTGCAGATCACCAACTTGTCTCCGTTGGCGTCCCTGCGCGCCATTCCGTCGCAGCGCAGTGTTGGCACCCCCCTCGGTCTCAGCTGGGCGGCCTCTGCCATGCTCTCCAACCACTTTACCTTGGAGAGCAAGGGAGATGAGTCACTGTTTGTGGACGGCCAGACTGATGCGCTGACATTGTCACTCCGCTACGGCCTGCCAAATCAGTGGGACGTGGACGTGATCGTGCCGTGGCGACATCATTACGGGGGCTTTACCGACCACCTCATCTCAAGCTGGCACCGTTTTTTCGGGCTGCCCGATGGCAATCGCGACAGCTATCCGACGGACGCGCTGCATTATCAGCTATCCCAGCCTGAACATGACCGTCGACTCATCCGCTCTGCGTCGGGCCTGGGTGATATCCATGTCGCGGTGAGCCGGCCGGTGCTGGCGTTCGACGGCGGGCA
>CAXEVD010000291.1:0-3211 GCA_963999395.1 uncultured Halieaceae bacterium | reverse complement strand
GAGGGATATGGCGCTTGGCGGCGAGCTCGAACAAGCGCGCCAACTTCTTACCGTTGGTCGCATCCATCGAGCCAGCGCGAACCGTGAAGTCATGGCCGTACACCGCCACGTCACGGCCGTCGACCGTGATAATCGCTGTAACGAGTGAAGCGCCATCCAGATTCGGGCCCCAGTTCTGGTAGAGCACGTGAGGCTCATCGTCCGCGAGGTAGCGAATACGCTCCCACACCGTCATGCGACCCTTTAAATGCTGTCTCTGCCGGCTGGGCGTACCGGCGGCGACAAACGGCCTCTCTCGCAGCTCGGTGCCACGCTGCAGTGTCGCCTCATACCGCCCTAATTCGGCGTTGTCGGTCACTGGTGAGGAAAACGGGTTTTCCAGTGACACGGCCGGCCCGCTCTGGACGGCCTCTTCGCTACCATTACTCATGGGTGATCTCTCAGAATAGCGGGGGTCATGGCGCCAAACTGCGCAAAATCTTGGGTCCCGCGACATGGGGCTCTGTGCACAGGGCGTGACATTACTTATCCTTATATCTACCTGTCAATTTTATCCCTAGACCTTATAGGGTTATGTATGGCGTCCCGCGGCGAAGTCACTGCTCTCGACTACACCCCCACACTCGTGGACTGGGCTGAACGATTCTCCTACCTACCAGGTTTCGTTTACCTAGACAGCGGCACCAGCGGGCACGGCGGCGAACTCGAGGTGATGACAGCTCTACCCACGGTCACCCATCGGTTGCAGGATTATTCGGCAAACCTGGACGACTGGATGACCGCGCTGGAGGCAGATTTGCACAGTGCCTGTGCCTGTAGCGGTATCGTTGGCACATCAGCTTGCTTCACCGGGTGTGTGGCGATCGGTAGCCTCGACTACGATGCCCCGGCTGGCAGCCTTCGAGATCGAGATGAGCCCCATTCCCGAACCATAGCGGGCCTTTATCACTGGATGCTGGTCACCCATCGCAGCAGTCACACGACCGAACTGCTCATCCACCCCGACTGCCCGGCAGTGACCAGACAACGAATCACTGCGCTCATCGAAGCCAAGCATACCGCTGCGCCCAAGAGCTTTCATCTCGCTAAGCGCTTTCGGCCCGCAATCAGCAAACAGCAATATCAGGCTCACATCAAACGCATTCAGGACTGCATACTGGCGGGCGACTGCTATCAGGTGAATTACGCGCAGCGCTTTGAAGCGACACTCGAGGGTGACGCCTGGTCGGCCTATAGGCACGTCAGGACGCTTTTAGCCGGCGGCTTCTCGGGTTTTCTGCGCACAGCAGAAGACCATGCGATTCTGTCACTCTCCCCTGAGCGCTTCCTGAGAATTCACCAGGGCACTGTCACCTCTCAGCCCATCAAGGGTACGGCGGCCAGGCATAGCGACCCCGAGCAAGACGCAGCGCTGGCGCAAGCGCTTCTCAACTCCGAAAAAGATCGCGCTGAAAACGTGATGATCACCGATCTCTTGCGTAATGATCTCGGCCAGTTCTGTGAAACGGGCAGCGTGATAGTCACCGAGCTGTGCGGCCTGCATAGCTTCAACAACGTGCACCATCTGATCAGTACGGTAGAGGGCAAGCTGGCGCCCGGCGTCAGCGCTGGCCAGATGTTGCTCGCCACATCACCCGGGGGCTCAATTACCGGAGCGCCCAAGAAACGGGCTGTGGAAATCATCGCTGAACTGGAATCTACACCCCGGGGTGCTTACTGTGGCTCGCTATTCATCCTCGGTGGCCACAATTGGTTACAAAGCAGCATCGCGATCAGAACTTTGGAAGTCAGCAACAACACCGTGCACTGCTGGGGCGGCGGCGGCATCACCGCCAGCTCAGAGTGGGAAGCGGAGTATCAGGAAACCCTCGATAAGGTCGGACCAATCATGGCGGCGCTCGAGGAAGCCAATCAGTGCTCGGGTAATTCAATCCCCTCATAGAGCGCGATGCGGTCTGTCAGTTTGGCGCGAGACAGCGCGTCCTGCACGAGCTCTCGACCCAGATGCGGCGCCAGCTCATGAATGAAATCGTGCATGTAGCCCCGGAGAAAGCTGCCCTTCCTGAATCCCAGGCTCGTCACCGAACTCGCAAATAGGTGTGACACGTCTACCTTAACGAGATCACCATCCAACGGCGGGTCGTAGGCCATACCTGCGATCAAGCCCACACCCAACCCAAGACGGACGTATGTTTTGATCACATCAGAGTCGACAGCGGTAAAGACAAATCTGGGGGTGAGCCCGCGATCATTAAAGGCCTCATCCAGTTTAGAGCGTCCTGTGAAACCGGTGGTATAAGTCACGATCGGATGCTCAGCGATCGCCTCCAGAGAGCAGTGATCGAGGGATGTCAGCGGGTGCCCCTGCGGCACGACCACGCAGCGATTCCAGCGATAGCAGGGCAACGTGATGAGACTGGAAAACTGATTGAGGGCCTCGGTGGCGATCACAAAATCGACCTCCCCGTCTGCTGCCATTTGCGCGACCTGTCGCGGCGTACCCTGTTTCATGACCAGTGACACGTCGGGATATCGGGCCATGAACGCTTTGATAACACTCGGTAAAACGTAGCGCGCCTGGGTGTGAGTGGTCGCAATCGACAGCGTGCCGGCGGTCTCGTCGGAGAATTCCTGCGCGACTTTCTTGATCGAATCTGCCTTGCGGAGAATCTCGCCCGCGAGATCCAGGATCACCTCGCCTGCCGGAGTGATATGCGTAAGGTGCTTGCCGCTTCGGGCGAACACCTCGACGCCAAGCTCATCCTCAAGGAGTCGAATTTGCTTACTGATACCCGGTTGCGAAGTAAACAGACTCTGCGCGGTGGCAGACACGTTTAGATCGTGATGCGCCACCTCCCAGATGTATCGTAACTGCTGCAGCTTCACGCCCGAGCGCCCCTTTGGAGCTCCTGATTTCTTCCAGACCTTACTCCCCTTTTTAGCGGGTGACTAGAAAGAAGGAATTAAATTTCAATTTCTTATAAGCAAATCAGTCGGCAAAGCGGATAACAGCCGACTTAGCTGGTCGCTAAGCTTCATTGATACTGCTCGGCCAACTGAGCCATCACATCGTGGCTGTCTGACTGCATGGAGTGGGCGTACCTCTGGGCCATCTGCCAAGAACTCCAGCCAGCCAACAGACAGAGTCTTTGAACAGTCATTCCAGGCATCGCGGACACACGAGAAGCCCACGTGTGCCTAGTTAGATGAG
>CAXEVD010000290.1:0-3217 GCA_963999395.1 uncultured Halieaceae bacterium | reverse complement strand
CCCTGTTCCGCATGATCACCGGCAAAGAGCAACCCGACAGCGGCAGCATCGACATCGGTGAAACCGTGCAGATTGCCAGCGTCGACCAGAGCCGCGACAACCTGGACGGCAACAAGACCGTGTGGGAGCAGGTATCCGACGGCTTCGACCAGATCAAGGTCGGCAACTACGAGATGCCATCACGTGGCTACGTGGGCCGCTTCAACTTCAAGGGCTCCGACCAGCAAAAATTTGTCAAAGATCTCTCTGGTGGAGAACGCAACCGGTTGCACCTCGCTAAGCTACTAAAACAGGGGGCGAACGTACTGCTGCTCGATGAGCCCACCAATGATCTTGATGTCGAAACGCTGCGGGCGCTGGAGGAAGCACTGCTGGCGTTCCCCGGTTCCGCACTGGTGATTTCACACGATCGGTGGTTCCTCGACCGGATCGCCACCCACATCCTCGCTTATGAGGATGATGGCAATGTGGTTTTCCACGAAGGTAACTACTCGGAGTATGAGGATGATCGTCGACAGCGGGTTGGCGCGGAAGCCGCAGTGCCCAGCCGGGTGAAGCACCGGAAACTGAAATAACGGTCAGGGGGTACCGCCCTAAAAATTCCGCAGTGACACGGCCAACGGGATTAACAGGGCGCGAGCCCAGCAGCAGAGACTTGGGTCACATCGGCGCAGATCCCTCTCAGTTGCTCGGAGCAGTCGTTCACTGACTGGCCTCGAGCGCCTCGGACAAACGCACCACCGGAATCACTTTGAGGCCCCTAATCGCCTTCTTCGGCGCGTTCCCCTTGGGCACGATCGCGAGTTTAAAGCCGTGTTTTGCTGCCTCGGCCAGTCTTTCCTGCCCACTGGCCACCGGTCGAATTTCGCCGGACAAACCCACCTCGCCAAAGACCACCCAGTTTCGCGGCAGCGGTCGGTTGCGCAGGCTCGATACCACTGCCAAGAGCAGCGCCAGATCAGCCGAGGTCTCCATGACCCGCACACCGCCCACCACGTTGGCAAACACGTCCTGATCGCCCACCTTAATGCCTCCGTGTCGGTGCAGCACCGCGAGCAGCATCGCCAGCCGGTTCTGCTCAAAACCAACCGTTACGCGCCGGGGGTTACCCAGTGAGCTGCCGTCGACAAGCGCCTGAATTTCGACCAGCAGGGGGCGAGTGCCCTCCCAAACCACGACTACGGTCGTGCCCGGCGCAGTGTGCTCAGAACGATCCAGAAAAATTGCAGAGGGATTGGTGACCTCGCGCATGCCGGTATCGGTCATGGCGAAAATACCCAGCTCGTTCACCGCGCCGAAACGGTTCTTTTGGCCGCGCAGGGTGCGGTAGCGGGAGTCGTGGTCGCCCTCAAGGAGAATCGAACAGTCGATCATATGCTCGAGCACTTTCGGCCCGGCGAGACTGCCGTCCTTCGTGACGTGACCCACCAGGATCAATATGGTGCCCGTCTGCTTGGCATAGCGGGTCAGCTGCGCAGCGCAATCCCGGACCTGCGACACACTGCCGGGGGCAGACGTGAGCGTCTCGCTGTGCACCACCTGAATGGAGTCGACAACGAGAATCTTAGGTTTCAGCGATTCAGCCGACGCCAGGATCGCGTCGACATCGGTTTCTGCCATCAGCCGCAGCTGATCCGTCGGCAGACCCAGGCGATTGGCGCGCAGAGCAATTTGCTCAGGAGACTCCTCACCAGTCACATAGAGCGCGGGGTGCGCCGCCGCCAGCTGGCACAGGGCCTGCAGGAGTAACGTGCTCTTGCCGGCCCCGGGGTGCCCACCAATCAGGATGCTTGAGCCCGGCACAAAGCCACCGCCGAGGACCCGGTCGAGCTCGTCAAACCCGGAAGCCAGCCGGGGCAGATCGACCACCGCAACCTCTTCAAGACGCTGCACTGCAGCTACCGTGCCGGCGTAACCGGACCGCCCCGCCACGCGCGCATTGGCCGCCTTCGCCGCGGGGGCGCTCAAGCGAATTTCCGAGAGCGTGTTCCAGGCCTGACACTCAGCACACTGACCCTGCCACTTAGGGAAATCGGCTCCACAGTCATTGCAGACAAACGCGGTTTTTGCCTTCGCCACGCGAAACTCTCCAGAAACTGATGGTAATTGCTGTATTGGTGCAGGTAAGTCGGTATTCTATCAGACCGCTCGACCCACTCCGCATCAAAATGCCCTCTGCTTCACTCATTCCCGATCGACAACTGACCTTCTCGCCCGAACTGGCCGAGACGATCGGGCTTGAAGAGGCCGTGTTATTACAAGCTTTGGGTAGCCACCTCAGCGGCGCTGAGGATTGGACGCCGCTATCGCTCACAACGCTGCAAAAAACGCTGTCCTTTTGGTCTTTGGGTCACATTGCAACCCTCATTGCGAGGCTGGTGGCACTGGGCATTGTTCATCAGCAAACCAGCCAGGACCCGAATATTGTCCTGTTGAGTGCGGCAGCCGACATCACGGGGGATGCACAGGGGTCAGAGGCAATCAGTTCGCCGGCACCTTCACAAGGATACCCTGGACAAGGACACCCCGCACAGGAACACCCTGACTGGCAGCAAAGCGATGACTTAATTGAGCTGCTGGTACTAAACCACGGTATTCCCAGATCGTTTATCGAGCGTGCCCAAGCCAGTTTTCTGCTCTCCAATGGCAGCGAGGCTGAAACCCAGTTTCGGCAGCACATTCTCACCCGTTGGCGAGACACCCAGCGACAGAAAGCGAAACAGCCAAGCACACACGCCTTCGAGATCACCACACCTGCGCCCTTTGACCGCGAGTGGACACCCAGCCAGGACGCGCTCGACATTCTGGCGCAGGCAGATATCGACATCATCTTTGCGGAATCGGTGAGAGCTGAATTCATCCTCTATTGGCGCGAGCGGGGTGGCCCTCCGAAAGAGGTGAACAGTCGCTTCGTCGAACATGTGCGCCGGCGCTGGCTGAAGCACACCAGCCAGATGCATCACAGCACTGAACCCAAGAGAATTCCCCGCAACTGGGAGCCCGATACCTCGGTCTATGAGACGTTACGGCTGGCGGGTATCGAACAGGCCGATGCGCAAGCCTTACTGCCCGAATTTGTGATGTACTGGGTGGACAGTAATGAGGTGCACACCTCATGGAATAGTAAATTTCTGCAGCACGTAAAACGCCAATGTCGTAGCGCAGGATATGGAGAACAGCATGGCGGAGAAACAGGACGCGGCGGCGCTGGCGGCGG
>CAXEVD010000289.1:0-3218 GCA_963999395.1 uncultured Halieaceae bacterium | reverse complement strand
GCGTGCTTGCATTGCAGCAAGATAAAGTTCCACAGGACGTGTGGGACTACCTCAAGTTGTGTTTGGCAGACGCCGTCGGGATTGCTCTTGCGTCGCGTGCTTACGATTTTGCGCACACCTCTCTGGATGCGCTGAATCTGCTGGGCAGTAACGGTGCATCGACCATTATTGGCCAGTCCGCCACAGTGTCGCTGCGCGATGCCGCTTTGATGAATGGATTGCTGGTGCATGGGTTGGACTATGACGACACCCACTTGGCGTCGGTCGTCCATTGCTCTGCCAGTGCTTTCCCCGCAGCACTGGCGCTGGCTGAGCGGCGCGACCTGACTGGTGCAGAGCTCCTCCTTGCTACCTTGCTGGCGATCGAAGTCGACGCCATGTTGGGTATGCAAGCGGGGGGTGTATTCCAGCAGGTGGGCTTCCACCCCACGGGTGTTGTTGGCGTATTTGGCGCGACCGTTGCCGCTGCGCGCATGATGGGGGCCGACAGCGAAGCGTTGGTGCGCGCACAGGGTGTGGCGCTCAGTTTGAGTAGCGGCAGCATGGCGTTCTTGGACGATGGCAGTTGGACCAAGCGACTGCATCCGGGATGGGCGGCCTCTGCGGCGCTGCAGGCCGCGGCGCTGGGCGTATCGGGGTTTCAGGGGCCGGCGGAGGCCTACGGAGGGCGCTTTGGTTTTTATGCGCTGTTCGCGCCGGGTACCTCGGTAGACACAGAGGCGGTGTCGTCCCAGCTTTTCCACGACTGGGCGTTGCGGACCGTCGCTATCAAGCCCTATCCCATCTGCCACTTTAATCATGCGCCGGTGGATGCCGCGTTAGTATTGCGACGAGAGCGCAGTGTGACGCCAGATCACATCGCATCGGTCACCATCGGCCTCGATGAGCGTCAGTTTGGTGTGGTCGTGAACCCAATCGAGGCAAAGCGGGCGCCCCAGAGTGAGTACGACGCCAAGTTCAGCGCGCCCTACGCGGTGGCTACCGCGCTCTGTAAAGGCCGCTTCACGCTGGCTGATCTGGAGGATACCGCGCGAATGGACACTGAGGTCCTGTCGCTTGCGCAGCGCATTGAGTGCGCCCATGATGACCGGTCACGTTACCCTGATGCCTTCTCTGGTGGTGTCAAAATCACCCTGACGGACGGTACCGAGCTTGAGCACTTCGAAGCGGTGAATCGCGGCGCGGAGGGGCAGCTGCTCTCCGCTGAGCAAGTGAAGGCCAAATTCCTCGATAACTGTGCGCTGACTATTCCAGCGGACAAGGCAGAGCAGTTATGGAGTGCAATGTTGCACCTCGACGAAATGAAGGACGTAGCAGAGTTGACGGCGCTGCTGCGAACACAGGCCAACAGGGCGGCCTAAAGGCGCCCGGGAGCGAAGCATGTTGATGAAAGCCGGTGGTTGCATCATGAGCGCGGCCGATTACGAAGAGAGTCTGCGCGAGTACAGCCCGACGGTGTATGTCGACGGTGACCGCGTTGAATCTGTCGCCGATGATCCGCGGCTGCAGCCGGGTGTGCGGGCGGTCGGTGTGACCTACGATTTTGCGCAGAAACCCGACTACGGCGGCTTAATGCTGGCCGAGCAGGCGACCTCGGGTAAGACCGTGAACCGCATGTTGCACATCAACCGCCACAGCGAGGACCTGCTTTCCAAGCTAGAGGCAGTGCGACTGGTATGCCGCGAGAGTGGTTGTGCGCAGCGCTATCTGACCCACGATGCGCTCAATGCGATTTATCAAGCAACCTGGCAGATGACAGAGGATACTGGGGGAGAGCAGCACGAGCGCTTTCTTTCCTATCTGCACCGGATTCAGGATGAGGATCTCACCCTTGGTGTGGCTATGACCGATGGCAAGGGAGATCGCAGTAAGCGGCCGGGAGATCAGCCGGTCACGGACAGCTACGTGCACATTACCGAGCGGCGCGCGGACGGCATTGTGATTTCCGGTGTGAAGGCTATCGTCACAGGCGGGCCCTATATGCATGAACTGCTGGTGATGCCCTGCCGGACGATGCGCAAAGAGGATGCCGACTTTGCGGTCTGCTGTGCGGTACCCATCGATGTCAAAGGGCTGACGATCATTTCGCGGCCAGCAGGCCGGCCCGGCGAGGCGGCCGCGCACTTTAGTGCCAAATACGGGCAGAGCACGGCTGTATGCCACTTTGACCAGGTGGTGGTGCCCTGGGATCAAGTGTTCTTTGCCGGTGAGCATGACTAGACCGAGCATCTGGTGACGTCCTACGCCAACCATCACCGACACAGTTGCATTGGCGCTCGCGCCGGTTTCGGAGACCTGCTGATCGGTGCCGGTTCACTTATGACTGAGGCCAACGGTCTTGACATGGACACCGTCCCCCATTTGCGCGATAGCATGGCTGAACTCATTAAGCTGGTAGAAGGCTTTTTTGCCTGCGGCGTGGCGGCGTCGGTTTACGGCGTTGAGGACCCCTGCGGCTCCTGGATGCCTGAGCCTATTTTCTCCAACGTCGGCAAGTTGCTGCTGGCGACGCAAATTTACGATATGCATCGCATTGCCCATGAGGTTTCTGGCGGGCTGATCGTGGCTTTGCCAGGGCCCGAGGAAGACCACAACCCGGCAACCTCCGGCGATCTCGCCTCGGTGTTGGCAGGACGCCCTGATATCCCGTACGACCAACGGATGCAGGTGGCTCGTTTCATGGAGGACATCACCGCCTCTTCAACCGGTGGCTGGTACTCGGTCATCAGCTTGCACGGGGGTGGTTCACCTCAGGCAATGAAGCGCGAAATCTATCGGCGGTATCCCATAGAGGAGCGACGTTCATTGGTGGAGCGGCTGCTGGATCGCGGTGTTGCAGAGACGGGCGCTTCCGGAGCACCCAACCGTCAGAAGCAGCCGGGCCAGTGCTGTGCAACGGGGTGTCAGCCGCCAGCGCTACCTGAGAGCGACAACGAGGCGTAAATCCATGACCGCCCGCCCCTGTGGAAGGAGGGGGCGGAATGGCAATCCCCCAGCTTAAAACGGCACCGCTAGGTCAGCGGGCGGCAAGATGGTGGTGCGTTTCATCAAACGTGCATGCGCAGGATCAAAAGGATCTCTGCGATGCATCGTGCAGGCGTTGTCCCACATGAGTGCATCACCCGCTTGCCAAGCATGTGAGTACACAAACTCCGGCTTGGTGGTCCACTCAAAGAGGAACGCCAGCATCTCGGCGCTTTCATCAGCATCCCAGCCCA
>CAXEVD010000288.1:0-3218 GCA_963999395.1 uncultured Halieaceae bacterium | reverse complement strand
CCAAGCCGACCACCCCCAGCGTTTTGCCCGCGAGCTCGGCCCCGGCAAATCGCTTCTTTTCCCGCTCCATCAACGCATTCATATCCTGCGCTGACATCGTGGCATCCTGCGACTGAGCAAAGGCAATGCCACCCACGATATCTCTGGAGGCCAGTAACATGGCGGCGACCACTAGCTCCTTTACCGCGTTTGCATTAGCACCGGGGGTATTAAAAACGGGGATACCGCGCTCACTGCATCGCGCCAGAGGAATGTTATTGACCCCAGCGCCTGCCCGCGCGATCGCGGTCACGGAATCGGGAATCTCCTCTTCCTGAAGCTTGTAGCTTCTGAGCAACAGGGCATCAGGGTTAGCAATGTCCTGCCCTACTTCATAACGTTCTAGCTCGAACCGATCGAGTCCTTTAGAAGAAATAGCGTTGTAGGTTTTAATGCGATGCATAACACCGTGCACGAATAATGAGGCGGGCGCATTGTGAGGCATCGCGAGGCACATTGCGAGGTTTCCACTAATTGTTTACGGCCAGCCGGTCATATGATGTGCTGGTCTTTTGGGGCCTCAACCCGAAGACGGGACACTTTGCCCCATACTTATGTAAATGGCGTACCGCCTTACCTCACAAGGGCGTCACCTCACCCACTAATTGTTCGTCAATAATCGCTCTCATGGTTTCCGCCAATTGCCGAAAAAACAGTCGCGCGGGGGATCGACGGCGCCAAACCAACGCATGGTCACGATTCATGGTCACGCCCTTGACGTCAGTTACCCGCAGCGTATCGGAGTCACCAATTTCACTGGTGACATACAATGCCGGGAGAAATGTGATGCCCATACCCATCACCACCATCTGCCGCAGCGTGTCCAGCGACGTGCCCTCGTAATCCCGGTTGACCGTCGCACCCAGGCTCTCGCAAAGCGCACTGATTTGCCGATGATAAAGATGCTGCTCGTCAATCGTCAGAACCGCCTCGCCCACCAGATCCTCAGCCAAAATCTCGGACTTTTTGGCCAGCGGATGCTCCAAAGGCACCGCCAACTTGGAAGATTCACGAAACAGGGGCGCCACCTCGAGATCCTCGCCTTGCAGCGGTAACGTTGTGAGAATCACGTCGTGGGCCGCGGATTTCAGATCAGAACTAAGCTGCGCGGGGATACCCTCGCGCACATACAGTCGCAGGTTTTCAAAATGTCGGTGAACCGCAGGCAACACGCGCGGCAGCAGATAAGGCCCCAGCGTAGGGGTCACGCCCAAGCGGTAGGTGCTCTGACCTGAGACACCCTGAGCCTGTTCAGCAAATCCTTTGATCTCTTCTGCGATTCGACGGGCTCGAGGCAGCAGGTCGCGTGCGACCGGAGTCAGAACGACACCACTTCGTTGTCGCTCAAAGAGTGGCGTATTCAATGTGGACTCCAGCGCCGCTATCTGCACTGTCAATGTGGGTTGCGTGACGCCTAAACGATCGGCCGCTCGACGAAAACTGCCGGCTTCAGCAATCGCTTGAAAATACCGGATTTGTTTGAAGGTCAACTGCTCCAGACCAAGGCCTGCCCTAACCTGTCTCAATAGCAATACCCCCTACTCCAAAAGAGCTTCTGGCTATGTTGATTCGCCGACTCTGTGCGTGATGACGTGATCAAAAATGTCCGAGCCGGGACGCGTGATTAATATAGATAAAAACTATCACAAGTATATATGATCTTTGATTTTCCTATCACGTATAAAACACACCTCAAGAATGGAGAAGCACGCATGACTCATGATGAAGTAGTCGGCCTTTTTGACACGTGGAACGCCGCCTTAGCGACACTGGACCCCGACTCCGTAACAGCTCTATACGCTGACGACGCAGTGTTGTTACCCACCGTCTCTAATCAAGTACGCCATAACCATGAAGAGATAAGGGACTATTTCGTCAGCTTCCTACAAAAAAAACCACAAGGCGTCATCGATGAGTCCAATGTGTCGGTTTTGAGCGAAACACACGCGACAAACTCAGGCGTCTACACGTTTACATTTGGAGATGGATCATCAGTTACCGCGCGTTTCAGCTACTTATATGTTGCGACAGCTGACGGGTGGAAAATTCTGCAGCATCACAGCTCCGCGATGCCCGAGGGCTAAAGTAGTCAATTTTTTGGGCCTAATGCTCGCTAAGACTAAGCTCTTGGCGCGCGCCAAAATCAATACTTATACTCCAGCGCCCCCGAGTGCGGCAGGACAAGATTTCCATGGCAAAATTTTTTGATTTCTCTCACCTCAGGGGAGACATTTTTGGCGGCTTGACTGCCGGAGTCGTAGCGTTGCCGCTGGCATTGGCCTTTGGCGAGGCCTCCGGTGCAGGACCCATTGCTGGCGTCTACGGCGCCATTATTGTCGGATTTTTTGCCGCGCTGTTTGGCGGAACACCCTCACAGATCTCGGGGCCAACGGGGCCAATGATTGTTGTCTTCGCTGGCGTATTTGCCTCGCTGAGTGGAGATGTCTCACTGGTATTTGCCACCGTAGTCCTCGCCGGGGTCATTCAGATTGCATTTGGTTTACTGGGATTTGGTCAGTACATCAGACTAGTGCCCTACCCGGTCGTATCTGGCTTCATGAGTGGTATCGGCTGCATCATCATTGCACTGCAACTCGCGAGGCTGTTTGGCCATGAACCGGCGGGCAGCGGCACTATACCGGCGTTGATGGAGGTCCCAAACGCGGTGTCTAATCCCAATTGGGAAGCCTTGGGTATTGGCCTTTTGACCCTAGCGATTGTGTTCCGGTGGCCCGCGAAGTGGGGGCGATATTTGCCAGGCCCCCTCGCGGCACTCATCACGGGTACCGTTGCCAGTCTGGGCTTGAGCACCGTGCCGGTGCTGGGGGACATCCCAACGGGGCTGCCCCAATTCATCATGCCCGCCTTCTCCAGCGATACGCTGCTGATCGTTTTCGAGGCGGCAATGATTCTCGCCGTGCTCGGCGCAATAGACAGCCTGCTGACCTCTCTCGTTGCAGACAATATGACCCGCACGCGGCATCACTCCAACCGGGAGCTCATTGGCCAAGGAGTGGGCAACACCATCGCCGGTTTCTTTGGCGGTATTCCTGGTGCTGGAGCCACCATGCGTACGGTGGTCAACATTCGCACCGGAGGCGTGACCAAGATTTCCGGAATGTTGCACAGTCTGTTGTTACTGGCCGTTGTGGTTGTGCTGGCGCCGCTGGCATCAAAAA
>CAXEVD010000287.1:0-3226 GCA_963999395.1 uncultured Halieaceae bacterium | reverse complement strand
CCCCGAGCCACCGCTGTGGATCACCTCGTCCCCCACCTTCCAGCGGGTGACCGCCGCACCAACTTCTTCAACCACGCCAGCACACTCGCCGCCTGGAATGAACGGTAGCTCGGGTTGGAACTGGTACTTGCCCTGGATGATCAATACGTCGGGGAAATTAAGGCCCGCAGCCTTGACCCGGATCCGGACATCGTTATCGCCCAACTCCGGCGATGGCCAGTCGTCTACCAGATCCAACCGATCAGGCAGGCCGTGCTCACGACAAACAACCGCTTTCATTTAAAACACCTCGAACAAGCCGGCAGCGCCCATACCGCCACCGACGCACATGGTGACCACAACGTATTTGACACCACGGCGCTTGCCTTCGATCAGCGCGTGGCCCAGCAGTCGCGAGCCACTCATACCGTAGGGGTGGCCCACAGCAATCGCGCCGCCGTCGACGTTGAGCTTATCGTTGTCGATGCCCAGGGTATCGCGGCAGTGAAGTACTTGTACCGCAAACGCCTCGTTCAGCTCCCATAAGCCGATGTCATCGACGGTCAGGCCATGCTCCTTGAGAAGCTTTGGCACGGCAAACACGGGGCCGATGCCCATCTCATCGGGTTCACAACCGGCTACCGCGATCCCGCGGTAGGCACCGAGTGGATTCAAGCCGAGTTTCTCAGCGGTCGCCGCTTCCATCACGACCTGCGCCGACGCGCCGTCAGACAACTGAGACGCATTGCCCGCAGTGATTGTGCCGCCTTCAATCACCGTGCGCAGTCCCTGCACACCCTCGAGCGTCGAGGCGCGAACGCCCTCATCGGCACTCACAGTGACTTCCGCCGTAGACTGCTCACCCGTCTCCTTGTCATAGACAATGCGCTCACAGGTCACGGGCACCAGCTCGTCTTCAAACTTGCCCGCCTCATAGGCCGCCGCCGCGCGCTGCTGGGACTGCAGACCATATTCGTCCATGGCGTCCCGGCTCACGTTGTATCGCGCCGCGACCACCTCAGCGGTCTGCAGCATTGGCATATAAATGTCCTTGTGCATGGCCAGCAGCTCTTCATCGGCTGCACGGTGCAGATTCATGTGCTCGTTCTGCACTAGCGAGATGGAGTCCACGCCGCCGCCAACCACGACATCCATGCCGTCATGGAGTACTTGCTTGGCCGCAGTCGCGACAGCCATCATGCCGGAGGAGCACTGACGATCGATTGTCATGCCAGATACGGTGACCGGCAGGCCCGCGCGGAGTGCCGCGGTGCGGCCGATGTTGCGGCCCTGGCTGCCCTGAGTCAGCGCGGCGCCCATGATGCAATCCTCAATGCGATCGGGCTCGATGCCTGCTCGCTGGACGGCAGCGCTGATGGCGTGTCCGGCCAGAGTTGGCGAAGCCAAATTGTTAAAGCCCCCGCGGTAAGCCTTGCCGATGGGGGTGCGTGCAGTTGAAACGATGACTGCTTCTCTCATGTTCGTATCCTTTCTCTTGTGTGAATTCGTTGGGGGTTAGGCTGAATCATCCCGCCGGTCTCTGGCTGATCGCACAGACCAAAGCACGCTCAGCCCATATCCAGCCCAAGTCCCTTGGCCGCCTGGCCCACCATTTTGATGCTCTGCTCAAAGCCCGCCTGCAGGGCGCGCTCGCCGCCCTCGGAGATTTGCGCCCAGTGCGCCGCGATACCCTCGGGCGTCTGTTCCGCCTCGGGCAGCCACATGCCTTCCGTCTCGACAATCTTGGCGACAGCATAGCTGCCAGCCCCGGCCGCCAGAATCGTGCGGGTCGGCGCGTCTTCCGAGACCAGATACATCACTGCGGGTGTTACCGTTTCCGGGGTGAGCAGCGCAAACGCTTTCTCCTCAATGAGGCCCTCGGTCATCCGTGTGCCCGCCGTTGGCGCCAGCGCATTGATTTTGACGTTGTATTTGGCACCCTCTTGCGCCAGCGTGTTCATCATGCCGATCACACCCATTTTGGCGGCACCGTAGTTGGTTTGTCCGAAGTTGCCGTAGAGCCCGCTGGAGGAGGAAGTCACCACAACACGGCCATATTCCTGCTCTTTCATAATGTCCCAGCACGTCTTGGTGCAGTGAACAGTGCCCATCAGATGCACGTCGGTCACCAGACGAAAATCCTCGACCGAACCTTTGGAAAAGCTCTTGTCCCTGAGAATACCTGCGTTATTCACGAGGATATCGAGACGACCCCAACGGTCCATGGTCTGCGCCACCATGTCCTGCACCTGCTCCAGGTCCGCCACATTGGCACCATGGGCCATCGCTTCGCCGCCAAGCGCCTCGATCTCGGCCACCACATCGAGCGAGGCCTGCGAGTTCGCGCCCTCCCCAGAGACAGACCCACCGAGGTCATTGACCACTACCTTGGCACCCCGCTTGGCCAATTCAATGGCGTGGCTTCTGCCCAGGCCACCGCCTGCGCCAGTCACCAATGCCACTTTGTCGTCGTATCGAATCGTCATGTGCTGTCTCCCGCTCTCTTAACCAATGATCGACATACCGAGCCACTCGGCATACACGGCGGGGGTGTCTTCCCCCTCGATCTCGACCGTGACGGCCTGCTTGACCAAAAACCGGTTCGCGTCTTTGCGATCGACTGACATGATCTCGGTGTGCGCACGCACTCGCTTGCCTGCGCGCACGGGATTTAAGAAACGCACCTTGTCGAGCCCGTAATTCACGCCCATGACAATCCCTTCCGGGTAAACGCCATTCTCCGAGCAAAGCTTTGTCATCAGCGACAGCGTCAAAAAGCCGTGGGCGATGGTGCCACCGAAGGGTGTCTGTGCAGCAGCAGCCTCGTCGATATGAATAAATTGGTGATCCTCGGTGCAGTCAGCGAAGGTGTTGATACGCTCCTGATCAATTTCAAACCATTCCCCCGGCGGCAGTTTTGTTCCCGCCTGTGCTTCCATTTCCTCTGGCTTTACCATCGTTAATGCCATTGCTCATGTCTCCTTGCTGTTATCGGTCTTCAACCATCGCGGAAAGTCGCGGCGACCTCGCCGGCTTCCGCCAAGTATTGTTTGATCTCATTGCGCCCCACCACCATGCGGTGCACCGCGTCGGGCCCGTCTGCGAGGCGCAGGGTACGCTGCCCCGACCACATCTCCGCAAGCGGTGTGTCCTGCGACACGCCGATGCCACCATGCATCTGAATTGCGTCGTCGATGACTTTGAGCGTCATATTAGGCACCACGGTCTTGATCATCGAGATCCATAT
>CAXEVD010000286.1:0-3230 GCA_963999395.1 uncultured Halieaceae bacterium | reverse complement strand
GAAGAAAATGCCGAGACCTTCTTCAACGAAGCGCAGGCTATCAAGGCAGAGTTTCGTCGGCTCGAGAAGCTGGGCAAGCCCACCGTCGCCGCCATCAATGGCGCGGCGCTGGGTGGCGGCCTAGAGCTGGCGCTGGCCTGCCACTACCGCATCGCCTGGGACAATAAAGCGGTGCAACTAGGCTTTCCTGAGGTGACCCTCGGACTGCTGCCCGGTGGCGGTGGTGTGGTGAAGGCCATTTACCTCATGGGATTGATGGCCTCGAACGAATACCTCATCGAAGGCAAGCGCGTGGTGCCTTCCAAGGCTATAGAAGCGGGCCTGATTAACGAGACTGTCGACAGCCTCGATGATTTGATTCCGCGAGCCAAAGCTTGGATCGCCGAGAATCAGGATAACGAAGCCGCCTGCACGCAGCCTTGGGACACCAAGGGGTACAAGATTCCAGGCGGTAACGCGAACCACCCTGCAGTAGCGCAGATGCTCCCGGTAGCCTCGGCCATGATTGCGCAAAAGACGCGTGGTCTCTTGCCGGCGCCGGTCAAGATCCTGGACGTGGCGGTATCGGCGATGCGGGTCGATTTTGACACCGCCATGCGGATTGAGAGCCGCGGTTTGACTGAGCTGGCCCTTACGCCGGTGGCGAAAAACATGATCAACACGTTTTTCTTTAACCTCAATCAAATCAACGGCGGCGCCTCACGCCCCAAAAACATCGAGCCCCAAACCACCCAGAAGGTTGGCATATTGGGCGCGGGCATGATGGGACAGGGCATTGCGTATGTCTCTGCGATGGCGGGCATCGAGGTGATCCTCAAAGATATCTCGCAGGAGGCGGCAGAGAAGGGCAAGGCCTACACAGAGAGATTGCTGAAGAAGCGCGTGGAGCGCGGCCGCATGACCGAAGAGAAGGCGCAGCAGGTGCTGGATCTGATCACCCCTACCGCCGAGAACGGTGACCTAAACGGTTGTGATCTCATCATTGAAGCAGTGTTTGAGAACATGGCGCTCAAGCACGAGATCACCAAAGAGCTTGAGCCCTGCCTTGCTGAGGGTGGCGTCTGGGGTTCCAACACTTCCACGTTGCCGATTACCCAGTTGGCCGAGGCCAGCGCCAACGCCGAGAATTTCATCGGCATTCACTTCTTCTCGCCCGTCGACAAGATGCCGTTGGTCGAGATCATCATGGGCGAGAACACCAGTGACCTGGCCCTCGCCAAGGCCTTTGATTACACCAAGCAAATCCGCAAGACGCCGATCGTCGTGAACGACTCCTTGGGCTTCTTCACGTCGCGCACCTTCGGAACTTACCTTGATGAAGGCGTTCGACTGCTGACCGAAGGGGTTCACCCGATCCAGATCGATAACCTCGGTAAGGCGATCGGCATGCCCGTGGGCCCGCTGACCGTGTATGACGAGGTGAGTCTGGAGCTTTCCCGCAAGGCGTGGGTGACCTGGAAGGATATGGGTGTGCTCGATAACTGGGGTGACGGCACGATTACCCGTGATGTCATCGACACCATGGTCGGTGAGCACGGCCGGGGTGGCCGCCATCACGGTGGTGGCTTCTACGAATACGGCGAGGACGGCAGCAAGGCCATCTGGCCGGGGTTGATGGATCTGTACTTCAACGCCGATGCGTCGGTGGCTGAGGATGACGTGAAGGATCGGCTCTTGTTCCGTCAGGTCATCGAGGCACTGAAGTGTCTGGAGACCAACGTGTTGCGCACTGTCGCAGACGGCAATATTGGATCCATCATGGGCATTGGTGCACCGGCCTGGACCGGCGGTCTGATTCAGTTTGTGAACACCTACGGTCTCGAGAGATTCAGTGCGCGCTGTGCGGAGCTCGCAAACCAATACGGCGATCGTTTTGATGCACCGGCCATCGTAGGCGAGAAAATCGCGGCGGGGGAAACCTTCGCCTAAGCGGTATCGCACCACACGCTATCCGGAGCGGGCAGCGTGGGGACGTTCTCTGCTAATCGATTAGCTGGCCTGCTCGGCTGTTGCGCGTATCTGTTCGACTAATGTGCGCGTCTGTTCGGCTAGTGTTCGTGTCTTTGAGACATTGCCGATCAGTCCGCTCGCTTTGGTGCCACCGAGGTGCGTGTTAGAGCATCACCTCGATCAAGCAGGGCCCTTTCTGCGCCGTAGCATCGGCAAAGGCCTGATCAAATGCCGCCACGGTCTCGACTTTGAGCGCTTGCATGCCCATCCCTCGGGCGATATCCGTCCACTCCAGATCTGGATTGCTGAGATCCAGAAGCGACAGGGCTGTCGGGCCCGGTTGCTCGACGCCAACGCGACTCAGCTCAATATTCAAAATGGCATAGGATCGGTTGTTCAGCAGCACTACGGTGATATCGAGCTGTTCGCGCACCATGGTCCATAGCGCCTGCACCGTATACATACCCGAGCCATCCGCCTCGAGCGCGATAACTTTTTGATCGGGGCAGGCGATGGCAGCACCAACGGCCAATGGTAAACCTTGACCAATCGCGCCACCGGTGAGCGTCAGCCAATCATGGGGTGGCGCATTGGCGGTCAGCAAAAATGCGCCGAGACCATTTGTTGCCCCTTCATCACACACGATCGCGTGTTCGGGTAGGCGATTAGCGATGACCTTGCCGAGTTCATTGGCATCAATCGTGCCGTCTGCCAGCGGGTAGTCAGCATGATCAGTGACCGCCTCGGGCGTGGCGGGCGCATTCAGAGTGTCTGCCAGCCGCGTGAGTGCGTCGAGCGCGTCGCTGTCGCGCAATCTCTCCGCGCCGGGCATGCCGCCCGGCAGAGCGACGAGGTCCCAGTCGTCGCCTGAGACATCGGTGACGAGCGCGTCGGCGACGATCTGGCCGCCCGTGCGGGAACCGTTCATGGGATCAGAGGTCGTCGACCGACGGGAAGGTGTCGGGATGCACGATGTCGACCGTGGCCGACCGCTGCTGGGCAAGCATGCCGCCGTCGACCTTGATGACATCGCCGGTGACATAGGCGGCATCGTCGCTGGCGAGAAAGAGGGCGGGCCCGGTCATGTCGTACGGATCGCCGATCCGTCCGGCCGGGATGTTGACGCCGCGATAGGCCCGAGCGTCGGCGTCGAGTCCTGCCGTGTCGATCGAGCCGGGCATGAGCGCGTTGACGCGAATGTTGTACGGCCCGAGGTCGAGCGCCATCGCTCGAGTGAGTGCCTCGATCCCGCCCTTGCTGGCGTCATAGGCCGTGAAGCT
>CAXEVD010000285.1:0-3230 GCA_963999395.1 uncultured Halieaceae bacterium | reverse complement strand
GTAGGACATTGACCATTGAACCAATAAGCTGGATCACCGTCCCGCAGACCGAAACAGCACATAGTTTGCAATCAAAGCCAACAATGCCCCGAGAATGGCAGGCAAAGTCCAAGAAAAGCCACTGGCAGCATCACAAGATCTTGCGCACCAAGGATTACCGCGACGAAGTCTATGAGGAACCCGAGTGGGAAAGAAGGCCATTCCCTGGCATTACAATCACCATATGAACACCAATTGGGACGCCAACTGGTGCGTCACCCGTCCCTGGTTCGACTACATCATGGGGACCCGCATTAAAGCGAACCCGGACCTCGCGGAATGCAACCCTCTCGGAGTGAAGTTACCCACCTTTGTCTAACAACCGTTGAACCGTCTATTTCATCGTCTTTTTGCGTAGTGCAATCATAAATTGTCCGAACCTAAACAAAAGCGAACGTTCGCGCACCTCGGTTCGATAAATCTGCCTATCTTTTCGTAGTGTCCGCAGTGACGGGGTAGAGCCTCAAGAGGTCGATTGGTTCAGAAGCTAATCCCTTTGGCTTTTTGTTCCAATGTCTCCCTCATGTAGAGATGCAATGAGCGGGCACGCGATGCTGTCCGGCCGTGCGTGGCATTGACTGACCATGTCGCTCAGAGCCTTCTCAATTTTGACCAGCCTTTCGATCTTTTCACGCACATCCTTCAGCTTGTGCTCGGCGAGCGCACTGGCTTCCTGACAGTGAGTGCCATCTTCCAACCTTAAAAGGTCGCCGACCTCGTCGAGACTGAAACCCAGCTGCTGCGCCGTTTTAACAAATGTCAGCCGATCAATATCGGCGGAACCGTAGCGTCGAATACCACCTAGAGGTCGTTTGGGTTCCGACAACAGACCTCGCCGCTGGTAATAGCGGATCGTCTCGACATTTACATTGGCCGCCTTGGCCAAGCCGCCAATAGTCAGTGAACTGGCTTTAACCGACATACTGCTTGACTCCGTACTTGACTACGGAAGTAACCTTATCGCATCGAGTCCATGGGCAACAGGTGTCAGCGTCATGTCGAAATTCAAATCTAAATCCGGAGGTGCTTCTCTCGCTGTCGGGGGCATGGCTGGACTTCTCGCCTCGGCGTGCTGTCTCGGGCCATTGGTACTTATCACTCTGGGCGTTTCCGGTGCCTGGATCGGCAACCTGACAGCTTTGGAGCCCTATCGACCGCTGTTCATTGGCGCGGCCACCGTCGCCATGTTCTTTGCCTGGCGACGAATCTATCGCCCTGTAGAGCAATGCTCACCCGGTGAAACGTGTGCGATCCCTCAAGTCCGAAAGACCTATAAGGTGATCTTTTGGGTAGTTACGGCTCTGGTACTGGTCGCATTAGTGTTCCCTTACATTTTGCCTCTATTCTACTAAACGGAGATTTTTCTCATGCGTAAACAGTTTGTACTTGCCATGTTCCTCACTTTGCTCAGCATGTCCTCCTGGGCTGCGTCTCAAACAGTAACTCTCTCGGTGCCTGACATGACCTGTGCCGCGTGTCCGATCACCGTCAAGTTGGCCTTAAGTAAGGTGGAAGGGGTGTCGCAAGTTTCCGTGAGCTACCCTGATCGAGAAGCCGTCGTCACCTTTAACGATGCGCTCACTTCCATAGAGGCGCTCACCGAGGCCACGAGCGACGCTGGTTACCCCTCCACTCCCACGGCCTCAGAGGCGACTCCGGAGGGGCAATGAAGAATCCGAAGAACCTGCTCAGGGTCGGCATAGTAGGGACTATTCTGGTTGCACTATGCTTCTTCACACCGATTCTGGTCATTTTGATGGCCACCGTGGGACTGGCCGCCCTGACGGGCTATCTCGACTATGTGCTTCTTCCGGCACTGGCGGTATTCATCGGCCTGACGGTTTATGCGTTCTGGCGGAAAAAGCACTATGACGCCAGCTACGAGAGCAACTTCAAAGCTCCAAGGAGTTTCCCGAGTGAAAAATGACAACAAACTGCATATTGCGGTAATCGGCAGTGGTGGTGCCGCCATGGCGGCTGCCCTGAAGGCAACAGAGCGCGGTGCCCGCGTCACCCTGATTGAACGTGGGACTGTCGGCGGCACCTGCGTAAATGTTGGCTGCGTGCCCTCGAAGATTATGATTCGTGCAGCACATATCGCGCACCTGCGAAAAGAAAGCCCGTTTGACGCGGGCATCAGTGCTGAGGCTCCTCAGGTAGACCGAGCAAAACTGCTTCAGCAACAGCAGGCACGAGTGGAGGAGCTGCGTGACACCAAGTACGAAAAGATACTTCGAGAACACAAGGACATCACAGTCCTGAACGGTGAGGCCCGGTTTGTCGATACCAATAGCCTGGTAGTCACGCTGGCTGAGGGTGGTGAAAAACCGGTTCATTTTGATCGCGCCTTTATTGGAACCGGAGCCAGACCGGCAGAGCCGCCAATAACGGGGCTGGCAGACACTCCTTACCTGACATCAACCAGTGCCTTGGCGCTGGATACCGTTCCCAAACGGCTGATCGTGATTGGTGCCGGTTTCGTTTCCTTGGAATTGGCTCAGGCATTCGACAGACTCGGCAGCAAGGTTACCGTTTTAGCCCGGAGCCGTGTGTTGTCCAGCGAAGATCCTACGATCGGAGAGGCCATAGAGGCGGCTTTTAAACGGGAAGGGATTGAGGTGCTTCGCCAGACCACGCCCAGCAACGTGGACTATAGCGACAACGAGTTTATCGTCGAGACGCCTGCCGGCACCTTGCGAGCCGACCAACTACTGGTGGCGACCGGTCGAACGCCCAATACCGAGGCCCTGAACCTGGCGAGCATTGGCGTGGAAACTTCACGCGGCGCAATTCAGGTGGATGAGCATCTGCAAACCACGGTCACCGGAATATACGCTGCTGGTGACTGCACCAATCAACCGCAGTTTGTCTATGTCGCAGCTGCCGCAGGCAGCCGAGCCGCCGTCAACATGACGGGAGGCGAGGCCAAACTCGACCTCAGTGCCATGCCCGGGGTCATGTTCACCGATCCTCAAGTCGCCACCGTTGGCCTCACTGAAGCCGAAGCAGTTGCTCGGGGTTATAGCGTGGACACCAGGCTGCTCGACTTGGAAAACGTGCCGCGTGCGCTAGTAAACTTTGACACCCATGGATTTATTAAAATGGTAGCAGAGCGCAGCACAGGCCGTTTGCTCGGGGTGTAAAGCCCCTGAATTGTTGGACGCTGTTTTGCACAAAATTCACGCCGCCTC
>CAXEVD010000284.1:0-3244 GCA_963999395.1 uncultured Halieaceae bacterium | reverse complement strand
CGCCACACCAAGGATGCTCGCCCAGATGAGCGCTTCCCACTCTGTCTGCCAGTAGACATCAGGCCCTATCCGGCCATGCCAGGCGATGATGCCCGGCTTCGCCTCATACACCGCCAGAGATTCGACTGCGCTGAACCAACCACCTGCGGCGTCAACAATGAAAAAGCAGGTGATCACGATGATTCCCGAAAACAGCAGAAACATCACCGTATCGGTCAAGATGACCCCGCGAGAGCCCGAGTACAGCGTAAACAGTGTGTAGCTAACCCATACCAAGAGTATGGCCGCCACCTCGCTGAATCCGGTGACCTCGGTGATGATCAGCGCCATACCCCAAGTCACTGCGAGTAAGTAAGCAGAGAGCCCTGCGACAATGGAAATACCGGCAAACATCTGAATGCGACGGCTATTAAAGCGCGCCCGGAAAAAAGCAGGGACGGTTAGCGCCTGACTTCGACGTAGGTAGCGACCAAAAAACACCGCGCCAACGATGTAACCCAGACAATTGAAACAGGTCATGATGATCACGAGCGGCGCATGCCCCTGATACGACATGCCCGCCTCGCCTATGAAGGCATTGGTGCTCATAAAGCTGGCGACCAAAGTACCCAGAATCAATATGGTCGGCGCATTCCTCCCCGCGACGAAAAAATCTTCCAGATGCCGAACACGCTTTCCGGCATACCAACCAATCGCCAAATAACAGGCCAGACTGGCGACAATCCCCAATTGAAAGCTGTTCATAACTCTACCGATGAACCTTCGAGCTCGAAGGAGTCGCTCATTGCGCGGGCATAACCCAACGCGTCATGATCGATGACTACCCCTGAAATCATCGGCCGACTGTGATTGCCTCGACAATCAGACGCTCGATGGCGCCTGCATCTGCAGGGCGTGGGTTGGTTCCTGCCGCCGCATCCTGGTGTGCCTTCTCGGCCAAAGCCCGCGCCGCCTCAGCTGGTACGCCAATTTCTGCCAGTGTCACCGGCACAGATAATCGATCGAGCAATTGGCAGATCGCGACATAAAACGACTCGAAGTCGACTCTTTGTAATCCGAGGGCAGCGCACATTGCGGGGAGCTTGTCGTCGATGGCCGGCGCATTGAATTTCAGTACCGCGGGTAACACGATGGCATTAGTAAGGCCGTGGTGTGTGTCGAAGTCCGCGCCCACCATATGGCTGATCGCGTGAACCAGACCCAACCCCTTGAGGAACGACACGCCGGCCAGACAGGCGCCCACCTGCATCCCGCCGCGAGCGACCAAATTACCCGGCTCATCAACGGCACTGGGCAACCAGCGTCCAATGAGCGCCAGTGCCTCCAGCGCCACCCCGTCACACATCGGATGATAATCAGGCACGCAGTAAGCCTCGATGGCGTGCACCATGGCATCAATACCCGTCCACGCTGTTAACGCGGCTGGTAAACCCAGAGTAATTTCAGGATCCAACAATGTCAGGGAAGGCTTGAGCTCCGGGTGCCACACACACAACTTCATGCCCCGCTCCGAGTGCGTCACCATCGCCGTGCTCTCAGTTTCAGCCCCCGTACCTGCAGTGGTGGGAATGCAGATGAGCTTTGGGAAAATGTGATCGGCGGGCAGACTCGGCACGTCGCGATCAAAATCAAACTGCCAGATGTCGCATTGGTTATGAGCGGTGAGCGCTGTGGATTTGCCCGCGTCCATTCCGCTCCCGCCGCCAATGGCAATCACGCTGTCGTGCCCTCCCTCCAGATAGGCATTTCGCGCCAGCACAATGTCAGAGTCTCTCGGGTTAGGTGCAACCTCGGCGAAAACTTCACTGCCGATACCAGCGCTGAGCAGGGCCTGCTGCAGCGTATCGATGAAAGGCAGCCCTGCCGAACCTTGATCGGTAACGATCAGTGGCTTTGTCAGCTCAAAGTTTGTCGCGTGCTCCCCCATTTCGCGAAGGCGACCGGGCCCGTATGCAATCGGCACGGGAAACGACCAATCATAATTAGCGAGTAGATTTTCGTGCGTATTATCAATCATTTGCTACTTATACCTCAGTGCGAATTCACCTCTATTTCACACCACGGACAGAGGTTAAAAAAACTGCGCCATTCGATGAAAAATCTGATGCATCGACGGCGCGCTTTGCTTATATTTTCGCCAAAATCCGCGCATCTTTGAGGAAAGATACCACGCCCTCCCGGGCGCTCAATAACAAGACCGCTGCCACGGCATGTCATCATCCATGCAGGCTGAATCTGGGAAGCCCCAGAAGTTGCGCCACCAGCCACGAGAGTGTTATCCATGACAGCACCTGCTCTTTTTTTGTCACGACGACTTCGTAAATCGCCATTCGAAACGCGCTCCCACAAGGGCGCTACGGGGGCATCAGTCTATAACCATGTGGTGCTACCCTCGGTTTATGTATCGCTTGAAGAGGATTATTGGCACCTCAGAGAACATGTGCAGATCTGGGACGTCGCGTGTCAGGTGCAGGTCGAAATCAAAGGGCCTGAGGCACTCAAGCTCGCTGAATATCTGACCCCCAGAGATCTGTCCAAGATTGTGCCCGGGCAGTGCATGTATGTACCGCTGATCGACGAAAAGGCCGGCATCGTCAACGACCCCATCATCTTGTGTCTAGCACCCGACCGATTCTGGCTGTCGATCTCAGACTCCGACGTGTTGCTGTGGGTCAAAGGATTGGCTGTTGGGGCAGGCTTCGATGTCGAAGTCAGCGACCCAGATGTCTTCCCCCTCTCAATTCAGGGCCCTAAATCTGAGATCCTGCTGAGCCGACTGATCGACGAACCCGTCGGGGATATCCGGTTCTTCCGCTTCATTGAAACCCAGATTGCCGGAATACCACTGGTGATTGCTCGCACGGGCTGGAGTGGTCAGGGGGGCTTTGAGCTCTACCTGAGCGATTCATCCGAGGGCGAACGCTTGTGGGACATCGTGACCGAAGCCGGCGCCGACCTGTCTCTGCGTCCAGGCTGCCCCAATTTGATCGATCGGATCGAGACTGGCCTGCTCTCCCACGGCAACGACATGACGCTCGACAACAACCCGATTGAGTCCGGACTGGACCGTTTCTTCAAGATGGGTAAAGCCGCCGACTATTTGGGCCGGGAAGCGCTGGAGCGCATTGCAGAAGCGGGCTGCCCGCAAAAAATAGTCAGGCTGGTAGTACAGGGCGATGCGGTTCGCAATCCTCGGGAAACCTACCCCATCACCTTAGCCGGAACAGACCTCGCGGGCTGCGTG
>CAXEVD010000283.1:0-3272 GCA_963999395.1 uncultured Halieaceae bacterium | reverse complement strand
TGAGTGAGACGCCCTGTGACTTCACCCGGGTTAACGATGACTACGCCTGCCACAAAACACGCTACGTCTACGCGGGCATCTTTAATACCGAGCGCGCCTTCACCTTCGACGGTGTTATGAAATATGACAACGAGTCGGGTGTCACCACGCAGTATCGCTACGGCCCCCGCCGCCACGGAGGCGAGGCTGTGTTTGCGCCTAAGGCTGGCAGTGCTTCAGAGGACGACGGTTATCTAGTGTGTTTCGTCCATGACGAGGCTGAAAACCAGAGCGAATGCCAGATTATCGATGCGCGCAACATCACCGCAGGGCCCGTCGCCACGATAATCATGCCGTTTAGGGTGCCCTACGGCTTTCATGCGGGTTGGGTGGGCGCTTAGCAAACGCCTTTTGGATGAGAGGCACTCCGAACCTGTCCCGAACCGCCCCGCCCTATGACAACGCTCGAGGCGGCGTAAGTAGAATCGCTACAAACAATATCGCGGCCATATTCGGCCAAGGTAATAGCAATGAACGCCAGTGATAGCCGCATACAGACCTTTCTTAAGTCTGCGTCGATGATCAAAGAGCGAGAGCTTAATGCGGTGATCAGTTCCTTCCTATTCGTAGTGGTATTGATGGCGGCGTACTACATTCTCCGGCCAGTGCGCGACGCCATGGCGAGTGATTGGACTGATGCCGAAGTCAGCTGGTTATGGACCTTGAACTTCTTTATCAGCACTGGCGTGGTTGCTGTATACGGCGCCGCAGTCTCGCGATTTCGGTTCAGGCTACTTGTACCCGCGACTTATGGCATTTTCGCTGCATCCTTCGTGTCATTTTATGCGCTGGGTTTTGTCTACGCCGACAGAACCCTAATCGATAAGTCATTTTATGTCTGGGTAAGTGTCTTCAGTCTGTTCCATATCTCTGTCTTTTGGAGCTTCATGTCAGAACTGTTCAGTAAGGAGCAGGCAGGTCGGCTTTTCGGCATCATCGCGGCGGGCGCCAGTGTCGGTGGTCTCGTGGGTCCGTCAGTGCCCGCGTTTTTCACTGGATCGCTGGGCACCGATAACCTAATGCTGATCGCCAGTGTCATGCTGTTACTGACCATACCGATTATTTTCCATTTACAGACTTTGAAATTGACTGCGCCAAATGAGCGAATATTTGCAACAACGCCGCCTAAAGAGACCATTGGTGGGACTTCGCTTGCAGGCTTCAAGTTGTTTTTTTCAAATCCGTATCTCCTTTGCATTGCCCTGTTTATTTTTCTTTATACCGGTGTCAGTTCGTTCGTTTACTTCGAGCTAAAAAACTTACTCAGTGAGCTCGCGCGGCAGGAGCGAACGGCAATCTGGGCGCAAATGGATCTTGCAGTCAACATTTTGTCGATTTCTACAGGGCTGCTTGTCACCGGCAGAATCGTGAGCAAGTTTGGTATGCCCGTAACAATCGCACTGATACCTCTAGCGATTTGTTTTGGGCTTCTCGTGCTCGCCATCTCGCCAATTTTAGGGGCTGTCGTAGTAGTGCAAATTGTTCGTCGTGCAGGAAACTATGCGGTCACGCGGCCGGCTCGCGAAATGCTGTTTACGCGCGTGGATCGTGAAACACGTTTTAAAGCAAAACCGGTGATTGATATTGTTGCTTACCGGGGCAGCGACATGCTGATGGCTTGGTTATTCACCGGGCTAACCCAAGGGTTGGGTTTGGGGTTGGCGGCAGTTGCCATGGTGGGTGCCGCTATCGCCGCGCTCTGGTCGCTTGTGGGCATCTACCTGGGGCGATGGTTTGAGCGTGATGTTGTCGAGCTGGGGGTGAGCGCCGGATCAGCGCCTCCATCAGGGTCTCGAAAAAACGCTCAATAGAGAGGCCACCGGGGTATTGCTTCTTGGACTTCTTGGTGACGAACTAAGTTACTTCAGATTTACACAAATCGATAACGGGACATGGAATACATTATGAAAAATCTCGCAGGGACCACGTTGTTGGCTCTTCTTCTTGGTAATGGCGCCTTTGCCGTGGCGGGCCATCACTCAGATGCTGAGCATGACGGCATTCAAATAAAGCACGTCGGTTATAGCGAGCTCGGGAACCCTGCGACGGTACTCGAAGTCAAATCAGAGACATCAAGGGCGTTGGGCCAAGGCGAAGTCCGAGTGAAAGTACTCGCGACGCCCATTAACCCTTCGGATTTGTTACAAATTGCCGGTAACTACGGGATCGATCCTGTTTTACCAGCGCGCCCAGGCAGTGAGGGTGTGGGTCGCGTTACTGAGGTCTTTCCGGACGTGCAAGCCTTGAAGGTAGGCCAATTAGTTCTGCTTGCGAGCGGGAGCACTTGGGCCGAAGAACTAGTGGCACCTGCAGCAGGTTTTCTGCCGCTGCCCGACCTTGGTCCTATTGGCGCTGACGTCATCGAACAGTTGGCTATGTCGACGGTCAATCCGCTTACGGCGCTTCTAATGTTGACCTCCTATACCGATGTTGCAGAGGGTCAATGGATCGCACAGAGTGCCGCGAACTCCGCGGTGGGTGGTTACGTCATTCAGCTGGCCAAACAGCGTGGCATCAAAACAGTCAACATTGTTCGACGAGAAGGCCTGGCTGAGGAGTTGATGGCGAAAGGCGCAGACGTTGTCCTCGTTGATGGCCCTAATTTGGCAGCTGACATCGCCGAAGCGACAGGCAACGCGCCTATTGTGTTGGCATTGGATCCTGTGGGTGGCGATACCTATAGCCGGCTGGCGGACAGCCTCGGTTACTCAGGCACGCTGGTCACTTTTGGTGTGTTATCTGGGAAGCCTGCAACTCTGGATACGAGAAGACTTATTGGTAATGACATTCGATTGCGTGGTTTTTGGCTTGCAAAATGGTTTCTGACCGCGACGATGCTAGAAAAACAGGCCGCCTTTGGCGAGGTGATTCCTCTCATTGCTGATGGCACGTTAAAAGCCGATATCGATTCACGTTTTACGATTGATGAAATCAAACAAGCCGTTTTACGTGCGAGCGAGGATGGAAGGAATGGCAAGGTACTCATCGTACCAAGCCCCCTTTAACCGTGGGAGTATCGAAACAATAAGCGAGTGCCAGATTATCGATGCGCAAGACATCACCGCAGGGCCTGTCGCCGCGATAATCATGCCGTTCAGGGTGCCCTACGGCTTTCATGCGGGTTGGGTGGGCGCTTAGCAAGCGCCTTTTGGATGAGAAGCACTCCAAACCTATCCCGAGCCGCCCCGCCCTATGACAACGCTCGAGGCGGCGTAAGTAGAATCGCTACAAAC
>CAXEVD010000282.1:0-3276 GCA_963999395.1 uncultured Halieaceae bacterium | reverse complement strand
GTGCAGGTTCCCCACCAGCTTCTGCATCGTGCTGAAGCGCTCGTCTCCCAGCAGATACAGCAGGCCAATCGCCTTCAGCATGCGCCCCTGCATCTCCTGGTTTGCTGCGGCAACAGTGATGCCGCCGTCTTTGGTCAGCGTGAGATCATACAAAATGTCGATTAGCATACCGCCAGGGATGGCGTCCTCATCGAGCAGGGCATGATTCTGGAAGCCGTCCGGGAACATGAAAAACAGCCCTGAATCGAGCATGGAGAGGTCAATTAGCTGGCCTTCTCCGCTCCGCTCACGGGCGAACAGGGCGCTGGTTACTGCCTGGCAGGCGGTGTATGCGGTGATTTTGTCGCAGAGTAAAGAGCGGATAAACGCGGGGGAGTCATCGCCACCTTGCGTGGCCGCCATCCCCGAATGAGCCTGAATGATCGGGTCGTAGGCAGGTGCCCGGCGGAGCGGCCCCTCGGTGCCAAACCCCGAAATCGCCATGTAGATCAGCCGCGGGTTGATGGTCCTGAGTGCGTCACAACCCAGGTTCAGCGACTCCATCGTTCCCGGGCGAAAGTTATGGATCACTACATCCACCTGAGAGGCCATGTCGCGGATGACTGCCTGACCCGCTTCAGTTTTGAGATCGATCTTGATCGACTCCTTGCCGCGGTTACAGCCGGCGAACAATGAGGAGATGTCGCCCTTGCGTGCCCCGATGTAGCGCATGGGGTCCCCCGAGTCACTGGGCTCTACCTTGATCACGCGCGCGCCCTGTTCTGCAAGCATCATGCTCGCGAGCGCCGCAGTGATCATGGTGGAGAACTCGAGAATGGTGATGCCTTCCAGTGGTTTCATATCCGTATCCCGGTGACGTGTTGTTCTGCTCTGTGGCATGCCACCGGCTGAACAGGCTTATGACTTTTAGAAAATGTTATGAGATGCGTTGGTTATCCCTAACCTAGATCCTAATCTCGCCAAAGGCAATCTCGGCTGAGCTGGTGAAGCAGGCTCGCGAATGTCATCCTGTCGGATGAATAACCATAACAATCTCACGCGGGCTCCCTCCCGTCAGGAGCAACAACATGAATCGACTTTTACTCACTGCGTTATGGGTTGTGATGACCAGCGCACATGCAGACGAGGCGGTGGTGCTCGATAAAGACTTCCATACCATGATGGCCTGGTTTCCCGGGGTCTATGACAATCAGGAGCAGGTCTACTTTGAGCAAGAGCAAGAGGTCGATGAGGAGCTGCGCCACAAGCGCATTCACCATGTTTTTGAGCCGGTATATCTGCCCGCTTTTGGTGAGCACGTGTTTTATGTGCAGCAGCATCTCAACGACGATCCAGCCCAGATATATCGCCAGCGCATTTACGCCTTTCGGCCCGACTACGAAGAGGGCGCCATCCGGCTGACCATTCATATCCCCAATGATGTTGCGTCACTCGTGGACGCGCACCTTGACCCCATAAAGCTGTCGGGGCTGTCGCCCGAACAAACGCGTGTCCTACCCGGCTGTGATGTGTTCTGGCGCAGGCAGTCCAATCATTTTGTGGGCTATATGACGCCGAATGCCTGCTCCTATGTGTCGAGCGAGAGCGGCAAACGCATTATTTTTAACGACGATTTGCTCCTGACCGAGGAAGCCCTCTGGATCAGCGACCGCGCTCAGGACGAAGAGGGCAATCGGGTGTTTGGTCACCCCACCGGTGTGCCACACAAGAACCGCAAAGCGCGGCGCTTTGAGTGCTGGATGACCGCCATGCGGCGCGATGGCGAGTGGACCTTTCGCCGTGGCCTAGAGATCCATGACCAGGGCGGCATGGTATGGCTGGAAACTGAGGAAGAAGCCCCCCAGCAGGTGGGGATCAAGATGCGCAACGTACGCTGGCCGTACGGCAATAACCGGCCGTCACTGGTTCTGTATGCCTATCGGCCTGACGAGGATCGCGCTGTCTCCTACGCCTGGGCGGATCCGGCTGCGCAGCGTATTGGGATCAATCTGAGGTGGATGCAGGCTAGCTGCACGCTAGCGGCAAAATGAGCGTGACGTCTCTTCCCAAGCTGGGCGCGTTGAAGTTGTCTCGATGGTTAACCCGCATCTGCCTGCTGATGACAATTCCAGCCTTGGCGGAGGAATGGCTCGACCCCGTCTCGGCAGGTTGGCAGGGCGAATCAGTATGCGAAGTCTTGCACGAAGATGCTGAACTGCGCACATTCCGTTGCACATTCTCACCCGGAGTGGGCCATGGGCGGCACTTTCACCCGCGACATTTTGGCTATGCGCTATCAGGCGGAACGATGCAAATCACCAGTGATAGCGGCACCCGCGAGGTGACGTTGAAGACAGGAAGCTATTTTTTCAGCGAGGGCATCGCGTGGCACGAGGCGGTTAACGTGGGTGATACTACCGTTTCCTACCTTATGGTAGAGCCAAAGTAGACGTCTAAAGACTGCCTTGCGAGAGCGCTCTAACGTCAACCTGTCGCAGCCCGTGGTGTCTCCTTAAAGCGCTCCATCCGTACCTCAGGTTCAGACACCCCTGCAGGTTGTGAGGCGGATTGAAAAAACTTGCCATAAAGGCATCCAAACGCCGCGATTGTGCATAAAAAGCCCAATAATCAGCACAAATCGGGTGGCTTTTGTCATGAAAGCATTGGTGAAAAAACACGCCGAAGAAGGGTTGTGGCTGGAAGATGTCCCAATTCCGGTGGTGGGCGGTAATGACGTACTGATCAAAGTCCATAAAACCGCCATCTGTGGCACCGATGTGCACATCTACAACTGGGACGACTGGGCGCAAAAAACGATCGAGACCCCGATGACCGCGGGTCACGAGTACGCCGGCGAAATCGTTGAGCTCGGTGCCAATGTCACGGGTCTACAGGTGGGCGACATTGTCTCGGGCGAGGGCCATATTGTGTGCGGCCGATGCCGTAACTGCCTCGCTGGGCGTCTCCATTTGTGCCCTAACACCCAAGGGGTGGGCGTCAATCGTGACGGCGCGTTTGCCGAGTACGTGGTAATCCCCGCGACCAACGTTTTCCGGCCCAGCGTCTATCTGCCCACTGATCTGCTGAGCATCTTTGACCCCTACGGCAACGCCGTTCACACCGCTTTGTCATTCAATATGGTGGGCGAGGACGTCATCATCACCGGCGCCGGGCCCATCGGCATCATGGCTGCGATGGTGGCCGGCCACTGTGGTGCGCGCAACGTCATTCTGACTGACGTTAACGAGTACCGATTGGATCTGGCCAAGCGCATTGTCCCCAAGGTGCAGCCCATTA
>CAXEVD010000281.1:0-3280 GCA_963999395.1 uncultured Halieaceae bacterium | reverse complement strand
CGGCTCACCGCTCTCAGTAAAGGTCTGCGCCTCTGCCGCCCCGTAGTAACCGATGGCGCTCGCGCTAATCAGTTTGCTGGGGGGCTGCTGACAGTCACCCAGCCACACCACGAGCTCTCGGGTGAGATCCACGCGGCTCGATACGATTTGCCGCTTGTAGGCACTACTCCATCTTCTGTCTGCAAGCCCTGCACCGGCGAGGTTAATCACGGCATCGACCGGCTCAGCACAGTCCGCAAGCGCGGTCACGTAAGTCGCGTCATCCGTCTCGCGGGGTGCTCGCCGCGTGAGAATCGTCAGTTTGTGTCCGGATTCTTGGAGCACGGCAGAAGTGGCTGTGCCAATCAAACCCGTGCCACCCGTCATCAAAATATGCATCTCTCTTTTTCCCTCATGTTTCGCGGGAATCCACGCGCAAGCACTGACGTATACGCTTTATGAGTGAAACGGTTGACTCTTTATCGGCAATCCTTGAATCGCACGCCCCCTGGGTAGCACTCACAGGTGCCGGCATCAGTAGCGCCTCAGGCATCCCTACCTATCGCGACCACACAGGGACGTGGCTTGGCAGTCAACCGATTCAGCACGACGAATTTATCTCCGAGCCTGTGAGAAGGCAGCGCTACTGGAGCCGGTCCGCGCTGGGTTGGCCCCGGGTCGGCGCAGCTCAGCCTAATGCAAGCCATACCGCCTTGGTCAAACTCGAACAGGCGGGCCTGCTGACCGGGGTCATCACGCAAAATGTCGACCGGCTCCACCAGCGCGCGGGGTCACAACGGGTCATCGATCTGCATGGCCGACTGGATCAGGTCAAATGCCTTGATTGCGGTCACATAACAACCCGCGAAGCGATACAAAACTGGATTGAGGCCCACAATGCATTACCCAACGCGTCTGCCCTCAAGCTACGGCCCGATGGGGATGCTGACCTGCCGGATCATTACGTCAGCGACTTTCGCGTACCCCAGTGCCAGCAATGCGGTGGTGTGGTGATGCCAGAGGTCGTCTTTTTTGGCGGCACAGTACCTCGCCCGATAGTCGACGAGTGCTATCAGATGATTGATGCCTCAGAGGGCATGCTGGTGATCGGCAGTTCTCTCTCCGTTTACTCAGGTCTGCGGTTCTGTCGTTACGCAGTGGACCAGGGCAGACCGCTGATCATCCTCAATCAGGGCCAGACCCGCGCTGACAATTTTTGCACTCGTAAATTCAGTGACACGCCCTTCGCGCTGATGGCCCAGTGCGCTGACGCCTTTCTCAAAAACGAACAGGAGCCCTGCCATGGCTGATGTGTCCCTCTACTGGTTTCGGGACGATCTTCGCCTCTCGGACTTGCCAGGACTGACTGCAGCCGCGCAGGCCGGCCAAGTCATCCCAGTGTTCGTGCGGGACCCACATTTAGGAGATGCATGGCGCATAGGGAGCGCAAGCCAATGGTGGCTTCATCACAGCTTACTGTCCCTGCGTGCAAGCCTCGCTGAGCAAGGTTTGGAATTAATCCTTAGGTCGGGAGAAACCGTCACCGCGCTGACAGCAATCGCAGCACAGACAGGCGCATCCACCGTTTACTGCAGTCGCCATTACCAGCCGTGGTCGGTGGAGCTGGAGACAGCGCTTTACGAGAGCCTGTCCGACAAGGGCGTCGCATTAAAGCGCTACCCGGGCACTCTGCTTCATGAACCGGAAGACGTCGCCACCGGTGGCGGCACCCCCTTCAAGGTATTCACGCCATTTTGGCGGGCCTGTAACCGGCGACCAGACCCACATCAGCCCGCGCCCATCTCTGAGCTAACCCCCTATAACGGCCCCATCGAGAGCGAAGAGCTCTCAGATTGGGGGCTCCTACCCACGTCGCCCAATTGGGCCTTTGGTTGGAACGATCTGTGGCGCCCGGGCGAAGCCGGCGCGCAGGCAGCGCTGCACCAATTTCTGGACCACCACGTGCAGGATTACGGTGACGGCCGGGATATCCCCGCCGAGCCTAATACCTCAAAACTATCCCCCTACCTGCGGTTTGGAAATATCTCGCCGCGACAGGTTTGGCATGCGGCGCAGGCAAGCAAACTAGAGCGGCCAGAAGCTGCGGGGGCCATCGACAAGTTCCTGAGCGAGATCGGCTGGCGGGAGTTTTGCTACCACCTGCTGTTTCATTTTCCGACCATGCCCGACGAGGCTTTCAACCCGAAATTCAGCTTTTTCCCCTGGGGGGAGGATCAAGGGCGGCTCGCCGCATGGCAACGTGGACAAACGGGTTACCCCATTGTCGATGCCGGCATGCGCGAGCTATGGCAAACCGGTTTTATGCACAACCGGGTGCGGATGGTAGTGGCCTCTTTCCTCACCAAGCACCTGCTGCTCAACTGGCGATTGGGAGAGGAATGGTTTTGGGACTGCCTGCTGGATGCCGACATCGCGTCAAACGCCTGCAGCTGGCAGTGGGTCGGCGGCTCCGGTGCGGATGCATCACCCTACTTCCGCATCTTTAACCCCATCGCGCAGGGTGAGAAATTTGATAAAGCGGGCGCCTACACCCGACGCTGGGTCCCCGAGGTCGCCGGGCTACCGGACAAGTTCCTGCATAAGCCCTGGGAAGCACCCGACGACGTGCTGTCTGCGGCCGGGGTGCGCTTGGGCGATAACTACCCCCACCCGATTGTCGATCACAAAACGGCCAGGGAAGCCGCGCTTAGCGCCTATGGCACGCTCAAGTCGCTGGATTAGACCTCATCAACGATGGCGACTGCGCGGGTCCAACCTGCCGAAGCACCCCGTATTTTGTGCGGGAAGCAGCTCATCGTGAAACCGTTGGCGGGTAAGGCTTCTAGGTTGTGCAGCTTTTCAAGGTGACAATAGCCGATGTGGCGCCCGGCTTTGTGGCCTTCCCAAATGATGCTCGCGTCGCCAGTTTCGGTGAAGCGCTCGGCGGTTTGATCAAAAGGCGCATCCCAACTCCATGCATCCGTGCCCGTTACCCTGATCCCCCGCTCCAACAAAAACATGGTGGCCTCATAGCCCATGCCACAGCCTTTGCTGACGAAGTCGTCCTGCCCGTAGGCAGCGCCCGCGGCGGTATTCACTACGACAATCTCCATGGGGGAGAGGTCATGCTTGATCCGGGCCAATTCTGCCTTTACATCTGCGGCAGTCACCACATAGCCGTCGGGGAAGTGCCGGAAGTCCAGCTTGACCCCTGGCTGGAAGCACCACTCCAGGGGGACTTCATCAATCGTTATCGCCCGCTCTTTACCACCGGCCTGCTCATTCATGGTGGGATGAAAGT
>CAXEVD010000280.1:0-3293 GCA_963999395.1 uncultured Halieaceae bacterium | reverse complement strand
GCCGTGGCGGGCTTACTGAGCTCAGTGGCCAGCACATTGCGAAATCGTTGTGAGAGAGGAAGGGTGAAGTTCCCGATGCCACAGTAAAGTTCGAGTAAATCCGTATCCGTGGTTTCGCACTGCTCAAGCAGCCACCCCATCATTTTCTGATTGATATAGCCATTGGGCTGCGTGAAGCACTGCTCAGGTTGGCGATAGCGAAACGCCTGGCCTTCAACTTCAACCACCTCTTCAACCCAGTCTGTGTCCAGCACGCGCTTTTGTTTACGACTTCTTCCAATGATCTTGCATGACAGCGACTCAGCCAGTGTTTGTGCAACGGCATGCCATGCATCGTCGAGCGGGCGGTGGTAAATCAACGTGATCAGCAGCTCTCCGCTGAGTGTTGACAGGAACTCCACCTGAAACAGCTTACGCCGGAGGTCAGTGCAGCCCTGCAGGATTTCTCGGAGCGGCGTCATGGCCTCGGTAATGCGCGGACCGGCTATAGGAAACGTTTCGATAATGTGGGGATTACGAGGTTCGCCGGGTGGAAACATCACGTAGTGCAGGTCATCTGCATCGTGCCAGATCCTGAACTCAACCCTGAGACGATAGCCGCTTGCGATGGAGGCGTGGTGCTGCGGTGTGGTGGGGGCGAGAGGTTTTAGTCGGTCTAATGCCTTCGCGGCCTTTTCAAGAAAGAGGGATTCGCACCGCTCAGGTTGATAATCGAGGTGCTGCACAGTCGCTACACGCAGTTCTTGGGTTTTGGCAAGCCGGCAATGCGGCTGCCCACGCGCGCGGGCGAGCCAGGGAATAGCCCCATGAGATAGAGGCTATTACCTTTTTCGGGCCCAAGCTGTTGTTTTGTGAAGTTCACCAGCGCGCGATTGGCCGGGGAGTCGCCGAAGGCCGCGAAGTAGTCGCGAAGGAGAGATAGCACCTCCCAGTGGGCGTTGGTAAGAGAAATGCCTTCCTGTGCGGCAAAAGCCTGCGCGATATCGTCAGACCAGTTGCCGGTATCATTCAAAAAGCCGTTGTCGTCACAGAGATCAGCGAGTTGATTTTTACTCACCATGGTTCACGCCCAGCTCATGCTATGAGGGTACTGGCAAACCAGCTCTAGCCAGCCGCTGGTGTCAATCACGGGAAGGCCGCGGTAATCTGTGCCATGAAACTCGATGTCGCCGAGGAGCATCACGGCACATGGAAGGGCCGAAAAAGCGTCACCCGCTACGTCCAGCAGGCCGGCATCCATGATCAAAAGCGTGTCATCGGCACCCACCAGGGCCAGGCAGTCGGCTAATTGCTGCTGGCCATAGAGGTGATGCAATACCATCAGTAATTCACCACGATATCCGACGCCACCTCGGTGGCTGCCCACTCAGCCTGCGAAATAGGTAGGACCGTCAGATCGTCACGGTAGGTCAGCGCTTCACTGTATGATGCCAGCGCATATACCTGATCAATTTCATAGTACGGCAGTGAGCCCAGCAGGCGATGCAGTGACTCATGGCGCTCAGGCTCGGGTTGCAACAGCGCGAGACCCTCTCCGGAAAAGACCAGTGTGACCTTCTGTCCAAATGCCCCGGCGGCCAAGGCCAGATCCACTCCAGCCTGCAGCGTAACCGTAGCATGCGCCTTCCCCGCCAGCGTAATGAGCCAGTCCTTGCTATTGGAATTGGATGCGAGGTCAGACAAAGGACACAAACCGGTCTGATTTTACCGCTGCCTCGACTAACGCCCCCAACCCGCCTATTTGAAAGGGGCCTTTAGGATCGATGGCATGCTCCTCGACAGCCTGACTGCAAAGCAACAGCTCCGCGTGAGTGACATCCGCGATCTGTTGCCATTCTGAAAGTCGCTCGGGCTGGGTCGCCGCTATAACGCCCGCACTTTGAAAAAAGCACTGCCGGATCGTATGCCCTTGCTCAATCGCGGTCTGGATGAAGCAGCGCACGGACGTGAGGCGGTGCGCGTCTTCGGGGGAGGTTCGAATGATTAACGAGATTTTCATAGTCCGAATACGAAAAACCCCGGCGTGGCCGGGGCTTTAGCGGGCTCTACGCCGGTATCAGTCGTCACCGCCGGTAAACACGGCAATGAGATGAAGCAAGTGGATAAACAAATTGAAGATGTTCAGATACAGGCCAACCGTCGCGCGGATATAGTTGGTCTCGCCACCGTGAATGATACGGCTGGTATCAAACAAGATCAGGCCTGCCATGATCATCACTACGACTGCTGAAAGCGTCAACGACAGAGCTGGGATCGCTAGAAAGATGTTCGCGATCATCGCGACGACTGCGACGATGAGGCCGGTCATCAAAAAGCCGCCCATGTAAGAGAAATCTTTTTTGGTATTCAGGGCATAAGCCGATAGAGAGAAAAACACCAACGCTGTGCCGGCCAAAGCCTGCAGCACCATGGTTGGCCCGTTGTCCATTGCCAAATAAAACGACAGCATTGGCCCTATCGAGGCACCCCAGACGCCGGTGAAGGCGAAAATCGCGGGCAGACCCTTGGCACTGTCCGCCATTTTGTGAACGACGAAGAGCAGCACGAAGCCGACAAGCATGAGCACCAAAGCGAGGGACTGGGGCATGTTGATTGCCACAGCAAAGGTTGCTGTGAGAGAGCTGAATGCCAGCGTCAGCGCCAACAACCAGTAAGTATTGCTGAGAACCTTATTAGTGCTGGCAATACTAGCCGCCGGATCGATTGTCGTTGCAGAAGAAAAAACGGGCTTGTCATTCATGATGTGTCCTTCCTTTGATAACACCGTTGCCTAAATAATAGGGCCGAATGATTCGGAATCCAAGTGTGTCAGGGAGTCGCTGAAAATACGGCAGATACTGACGTGGAGGCCAATAACCGTCCTTGCTAGAAGTGGAGCGCCATTTCTGCCGGCATGGGTTCGGGTGCTGCTGCGGGGTGAGATGCGCCGCCACATTTCAATATTGGGGGACTTGCCGTAGTCTCCAGCATTCATCCAGCGGAACAAATAGAGGAGGAGCACAATGAGTTTCGTAGTGGTAGCCAAATTTCCCTGTAAGCCCGGTCAAGTCGAGGCCATGGGCGATCTTTTCAGAGCGGCACTGTCGGATACGCGAGAATTTGCAGGCTGCGAGCGGATTGATGTGGTGCTTAACGAGGCATCAGGCACGTATCTGCTAGTTGAATACTGGGATCAGGAGTCCTCGTATGACACGTATCTCAAATGGCGAACGGATACCGGTATTGCCGAGGTTTTGGCGCCACTCATTGAGGGAGGCTGGGACGGCATCCTGGAGTCGGTTTATCGCCTCGGA
>CAXEVD010000279.1:0-3294 GCA_963999395.1 uncultured Halieaceae bacterium | reverse complement strand
TTGGTTGGTAGCAGCACTGCAGCACTCCCGTTACTTAGAAGTACTTCACGTATAAGTAAATTGGTATCTTACACGTTTCGTGATAAACAATGGACGTTGACCGCGTATTCTCGTTTTTGGCCGTCCTTCGGCGCTTGGTGTGAGAACTTCACTCCGTGAGGTGGCGTCAATTGGGTGGAGGCCGATTGTGTTGCTGGCTGGGGAGAGCTTGTTTCTTGCCGCGGCAATTGCCAGTTTATTGCTCATGGACGTCGTCTGAACGCTTCGGACGGCGCTCAGCAAGGATGTCGATTTCAAATTGCATCACCTTCTCGCTGTACTGGTTGAAAGCCTCATTTCGTGACCGAATCAAGCCCCATTTTTCCCTGAACACTCGCTCGGGTTTTTCAACGATTTCGTAGGTGTACGTTAACGTGTGCCCGGGCCGAACTGGCTCAAGCCATTGCAGATCATTTATGGCGACGCCCGCGCCGTTGCGGCGACCATCATTAACGCCCTGTGCGTAAACTTCCATGTAGTCGACCATTTTGCGCATCCACGTCGCCGTCACCAGCCACGGGCTAGCGACAAGCCCTTGCCTATGGCTATGGCGCGCTTTCTCGGGGTTGGTTGATTCGGGTCGAGGATCGAACTGCTGAGCAAAGTCGACAATTTCCAGCTCGCTGAAGGTGTGCGACCCAAATACGTGAAACTCTCCCACGGGGAGATCTTCAAACCACCGGTCTCTGAGATACAGTGTGGTCACGGTGCCGCCCCCGCAGCCGGGCCGGTTGCGATGGCTGCTGTGGCAGACATCCCCGCCACGACTTCTCCATCTCCGTTGCACACCTCGACTTCCAGTGCCTGAATGAAGGTGTCGGTGATTGGGCTCTCAGAATGTGACGAGCCGAGCGCTATGCGGACGCTAATTTGATCGTTCACATAGGTTGGCCGATGCCACTTTAAATGACCGACCGAGGTCATTTCTAAAAAGGGTATCCCATTGGCTAATAAGGTTTCGCTCACTAGTCGCGTGGCTAGGGCGGCAATATGCCAGCCGCTGGCGCAAAGGCCCCCAAATATGGACGCCTCTGCCGCGTCAGTGTCTAGATGATAGGGCTGAGGGTCGAAAAGTGTGGCGAAGGCGACAATAGCGTTTTTGTCTAACGCGATAGTGTCGCTGCTCAGTTGGTCGTTGGGGGAGGAGGGCGCTGACAAGACGAGGCTCTGGAGTGATGAAAGGCCACCATTCTAACCTGAAGTCATGTGGGCGTTAGGGCCATCTTGTCACGCGCCAAACTGCCACTGCGCGACGCGCCGACTGATAGCGCTAACGGCCGCGACCCCCAGAATTGTTGCACGCAAAAAGATAAAGCCGTCGCCGACCACCCTAGAGGGGCGGTCTGGCGTGGCAATTGCCTATGGTGAGTGCGGCAGTCGTGAGGCTAGGCGATGCGCCGCTCAATCCGACACGAGAGCAAGTACTCTCAGCGGACTGCCCGATCCGCCCTCGATTTTTAGAGGAGGACAAAGAATGACGGCCCCGGTAGCGGGCAGGAGATCCAGATTAGTCATGCATTGCAGGCCATATTTGCCGGCGCCGTGCATGAAGTAGTGGCAGGGTAAGGGGGGATCAAAACTCATGGCGATTCCTGCGTCGGTCCCGATGCACTCTGTGCCGAAACCGAGTACGTCGCGCTCTTTGATCATCCATTGAACGCAGTCATGATCTGGCCCCGGGTGGTGAGCGCCGTCCTCTTTTATGTTGGCGTAGTTGTCGGGGCTCGCGACTTTTCGCCAATCGGAGCGCATGAACACCCAGCTTCCCGCGGGTATTTGCCCATGCTGTTCTTCCCAAGCAATCAAATGTTCCTTGGTGAGCAGGAAATCTTGGTCTTCTGCCACTTCTTTGCTGCAGTCTATGACGCAAGCCGGAGCAATGAAGTCTTTGGCTGGTATCTCGTCAACGGTGTTGTTGGGTAAGTCTTTGCCGGATACCCAATGAATAGGTGCGTCGAAGTGGGTGCCCGTGTGCTCATTCATCGAAATGTTGTGCCAGAACCACATCGGACCGTCCTCGTTGTACTCGGACACCAGCTCTTTTTTGAAAGACCATGCTTGCTTGAAGTCAGGGGGTAACGAGATGACCGGATAGTCCTCCCGAAGTGTTTCTGTGAGGTCGATGACGGTGATCGCATCGTTTGCAAGACCCTGAACTAAATCCGATAACGTGCTCATATACTTCCCCTTATTGTGCAAATGCGGCTACCCATGCCATCGCTCGGTGATGACTACGGTAGCCGGAAGACTGACTCTCCCAAGCCTATTAAAGTTATCATATTGCCCCTGACGGAAAACGGCGGCAGCGTGACTGAATAATCGATAGGGGCCGCCAGTCCTTGTCGTAAAGTCACTTTGGCTGACGGTGTTATGCGTGATTAGCAATGGTCTGCCTGGCGATGATGGTTGTTTGCACTTCGCTGGCCCCCTCATAAATCCGCAGTGCGCGAATATCCCGGTACAAAGCCTCGACAATATAGCCCTTGGTGACGCCTTTGCCGCCATGCAGTTGCACTGCAGCGTCAATGACTTGCTGTGCGGTTTCGGTGGCGTGGTATTTGGCCATCGCCGCCTCGCGGGTGACCCGTTCCGCGGCGCAGTCTTTGGTCCACGCAGCGCGATAAACCAGTAGCGCGCTACTGTCGACACCCAGCGCCATCTCACCGATTTTGGCCTGCACAAGCTGAAGATCTCCTAGCTTGCCGCCAAAGATGTTGCGCTCGGCGGTGTAGTCGAGCGTCTCGTCCAGCGCGCGTCGCGCCATGCCTAGCGCTGCGGCGGCGACGGTCGAGCGAAAAACGTCTAGTGTTGCCATTGCAATGCCGAAGCCTCTGCCTTCCTCGCCTACCAGATGTGCTCTTGGTATTCGGCAGTCACTGAATGTCAGGGTGCCAAGAGGATGGGGTGCTACCAGATCGATGCGTTCGGTGACCTCGAATCCGGGTGTGCCTGCTTCAACGATAAAGCAGCTGATGCCTTTTGCACCTCCGGTGTCGTCAGTGCGCGCGAAGACGGTGTAAAAATCAGCGATGCCGGCGTTGGATATCCATGTTTTGGTGCCGTTGAGCACCCACTGGTCGCCATCGGCTCGGGCGCTACAGCACATAGCGGCCACATCCGATCCTGCCTCGGGTTCTGATAGCGAAAACGCGGCAATCTTATCGCCAGTAGCCACAGCATTGAGGTAGGTCGTTTGCTGCCTCTCATCACCAAATAGTGAAATCGGGCCGCTACCCAGTCCCTGCATCGCAAACG
>CAXEVD010000278.1:0-3295 GCA_963999395.1 uncultured Halieaceae bacterium | reverse complement strand
CCGGGCTGATCCTGAATCAACTCCCCCGTGCAGGATTCCGCCACCAACAGCACCTGGGGCTGGTAGCGATCGCAGGCGCCCTTTAGGGTTTCGATCACCATTTCCGCCGTAGAGCTCCCAAGGTCTCTCGCCTGAAAAGTCGTCCAGGTCACCGGCGGTCGACGGCCCTCGCGCTCGATCATCGTGAACAGCAGATCGGCATAGGTGTCACCTTGCGGCGCGTGCAGCACCAGATGCACATCGCGCATCGACGCTGCAATCCGAATCGCACCGACATGGGGCGGTCCTTCATAGGTCCACAGCGTCAGCTCCATGAACCCACCTCCAGTTGGCGTTCTCGCACGAGTGGTCTGGCAAACAAACCGGCGAGATCAGCGACCTGATCGAAGCCTTGAATGGGCGTGAAGATGAGCTCAATCGACCATTTGGTGCGCAGACCCTCTGCCTCTAATGGATTCGCAATACCCATACCGCAGACCGTCAGATCGGGGCGATGGTCTCTGACCCGCGCCAGCGCGGAATCCAGATCGGAACCCTCCACGAGTGACACGTCGCGACCAAGCCGCTGCAGCTCTTCTGCCATCAGCGTCTGATCCAGATACGGTGTAGCCACCTCCGTCAGGGACATACCGCACTCATCTCGCAGGAACCGAGCAAGCGGGATCTCCAACTGTGAGTCAGGCAAGAAATGAATGGTGCGCCCTTGCAGTGACTCGCGGACTTTGGCGAGTGACTTTTGCGCCCGCGCCATCGGAATTGCCAGGGCCTCGTGCACAGCGTCGGGGCTGTGACCCCACTCCGCAGCGGCGGCCTGAAACCAGCCGAGCGTGCCCTCGACACCGAGCGGGTAAGGGGCGGACACCAACTTGGCGCCGCGCTTACAGAGCGCTGTCACGGTGTCACTCAGATAGGGCTGGGCGAGCAGTACGCGGGTGCCCGAACCCACCGGCGGCAAATCGTCGGCCCGCGCTGCCGGGAAAAAGTCCACGTCGATAATGCCGAGCTGCGCGAAATGGCGGCGGAACTGCTCTTCAATAATGTCAGCCAATGTGCCGACCACCATCAGGCGCTGGGTGCCCTCCGGCGCTGCAGGCAGATCGGGCACCATGCTCGCAAGACATTGATCCTCGCCCTGGGTAAACGTGGTCTCGATACCCGAGCCACTGAAAGCGGAAATGCGGAGCCGATTCTCGTGTACACCCTGCAAGCGAGCAGCGGCATTGGCAAGGTCGAGCTTGATCACCTCGGAAGGACAGGAACCCACTAGGAAAAGTCGTCGAATATCGGGACGGCGCGCCAACAGTTCTGAAACCACTCGGTCGAGTTCTTCATGGCAATCCGCCATGCCGGCCAGATCACGCTCACCAAGAATCGCCGTCGCAAAACGTGGTTCTGCAAAAATCATGACGCCCGCTGCGGACTGCAGTAGGTGGGCACAGGTGCGGGATCCCACGACGAGGAAAAACGCATCCTGAATACGACGATGCAGCCAAATGATGGAAGTCAGTCCGCAGAAGACAGCCCGCTCACCCCGCTCGGTGGTGACCTCGGGTAGCGTCTCGGCGTCCGCTCGCGCAATCACCTGACTCACGATTCGAGGGCTCCCTGCGCACCCATCACACTCGGTGTGGCGCCGGGATCAGCAGCCGAGGTTTGCTTGGCTGCCTGGAACTTGAGCAGGAACTGCAGTGCATTCACGACGTAGCTGGCATAGGCCGCTAGCGCCACCCACATTTGCACGGTCGGCGTGCCCCACCCCGCCAACCACATGACTACGTAAGCGGTGTGCAGCGCCATCACCAACATGCTCACCACGTCTTCCCAGAAGAAGGCGGGGGCGAACAGGTAGCGACCAAAGACGACTTTCTCCCAGATTGCCCCGGTGACCATGATGGCGTACAAGATCGCCGTCTTTATCATCACCGAAAGTGTGGCTTCCAAAAGGCCCGAACCATTGACAAGAAAATTCACGACAAGGCAGAGACTGAGGGCAAAAGCGAGGAACTGCAGAGGCGCTAGTACACCCTGAACCAGAGTCCAAACAGTCGCGTCGCGTCGAGCGCGCTCTGCTGGGGTGTATAGCGTTTGCCGCAAACGGCCTGACACCGGATGCTGAACGCTCATTCCATCCTCCCACTATAGCTGGTGCTAAAGTTCTCGTTATTCAATCCAGAGTAGAGGTCCAGCTTTTGACTGTCAAATTATTTTAACTTATTTGAAAGACAAGAAATTTAGACACTTAGGGGCGAGAACCGATCCGTTGGGCGCTCGGCGCTGCTGGCGGTTTTATTGATCGTTGAGCATTTGCGGGGCAAGCTTTAAATAGGTTAAAGTGTCCAAAATTTAGGACACTTTGATCTCTCGGAGGCGCTAAACGTGTCAAGTTTCTCTCCCAACACCCTTAGCTCGATGTTATCTGCAGTAGCAGACATTCAAATGACGGTCGACGCGCAAGGCGGCGTGTCAGGAGCCGATTTGAATACAGAGCTTTCACAGCTGCTCGAGGCCGACAAGCTTTCAACCGACGACTGGCGCGACTTAATCGCTGATCGGGACAAAGAAACAGCCGAAGCAGTGCTGAAAGCCGCGCGCTCGACACCCGGCGAGACGCATAAGGTCGACTTGGACCTCTATACGGGCCCCCAAGAGGAATGCATTCCTGTCAGTTGTTGGTTTTGCTCAGACGAAGTTACCAAGGCGACGAAAGTGGTGTGCAAAGATCTGCGCAGCGATACATCTGTCAGACAGCAACTTATCAATGCTCAACGGACATTAGAGCAAGACTACTGGAGCAACCGTCGACTGGAGGCCCGCTACCGGCGAATGTTGGACATGATCTCTGACGGTTTTCTAGTCATCGATGATCTTGGGGGTCGAGTGCTGGAAGCCAACAAAAATGCCAGCATGCTATTGGGATTAGGCGAGGACTCGATAGTAGGACGGGCATTTCCTCTCGGCCTGAGCGATGAAGCGTCACGCACCATTATTGAATTGCAAAAAGACGCGCGCGGCGTCAACGGAATTGTGACGAGCCAGTTTAATACCATGGATGGAAACACGTTGACGGCCTGCATGATATGCCTGCGGCAAAGTAATGAAACTCGATTGTTACTTCGGATTAGTCCGATCAAGCATTACGCCTCAGAGCTAACCATCCCCAGAGATGCCTTTGAACACGCACCCGACGGCATTCTGGTAACTGATAACACGGGCGTTGTGGTTACGGCCAATACCGCATACCTAAAATTGGCCGGCATTAACGAGGAGAATCAAGCGATAGGCAGACGAGCCGATC
>CAXEVD010000277.1:0-3296 GCA_963999395.1 uncultured Halieaceae bacterium | reverse complement strand
ACTCAGGATGGGGTCCAGTGTGGTGGCGCCCTCCGTGGTGAGGAACTGCCAGTCAAAATCCCCTGCGCGAAACTGAGACCCGTAAGCGTCGATCACGTCTGGGGTGTCGAATACCGGGTCAAAGCTGAAACTCACCAGCCGTGCTTTATTTGCGGTGGAGGGATCAGCCTGCAGGGCGTCCTGCACACTGCGCATCACATAGGTCGCCAGTGGGCAGCCATTGACGTCATCGCAGGTTGTAAAAATAAAGCTCAGAACAGTGGGCTTGCCACCCAAGAAATCATGGAGTTGTGCTGAGTTACCGTCACTGTCGATCACCGCGCCATCTGCTGCGCTACCCATGGCCGGGAGGGCGTAACTGCCGGGCTCCGGCGGCGTGAAGGACAAGGGCGCGTAGCCCGGGGCCAGTACCACAGGCGGTTTATGCTCGTGGGGGGCACAGAGTGCGGATGCACTCCATGCCCAGATCAGCAGGATGAGGGTACCGCGCACGCTGGTATCAGTGCGCGGGTGGTGTCGTGATCAGGCCTGACGGCGATTGAGCGGTCATACCGCCATACAGCGCGTGAGCGCCGAATCGCATCTGGTGTGGGGCGCCTAGGCCAAGCTCGATAAAGTCGAGATTAAATTCTGGCGTCATCGTCTTGCCGTCCCACTTGTAGAGCTTGAAGTACTGCAGATCATTGCCCTCTGACGCGGTCGTCTTGTCCCAGTTCGCCAGCAACGAAGAGGTGTAGTACAGTCGCTCACCATCCCAGCTCTGCGACACCATGTTTATCTGCTCGCCGATCTGCTCTTCCATAATTTGCTTGGGCGCGAAGGGATCGGAGATGTCATACAGGCGGGTCAGTCCGTCGTTCCAGGTGTTGATCCACAGGTGGTTGTCGTCGGCGGAGATCGAGATATCCACGGGCAGAGGTATCTTGCTGGCGTCACCAATATCCGCCACCGCTTTCGCCTGCCACTCGCCGGCCTCATCTTCGTAGATTAACCAGACCTTGGAGGTGAGGGCGGTAGTGGTGAAGCAGTAGTTTGAGCGAGAGCCCCAGGCGCAGCGGATTTCGAGCGGCGCACCAGGCACATCCAACACCTTTTTGGGCTTTCGGGTATGCAGATCCCAAATAACGACGGTGTTGCCGAAACGCTTCATCGCCTCGGCGTCGCCCATCATCTTGCCGAGGTTCATCATGTAGTTGTTCCAGCCGGTAAACGAAGAAGTCACCAGTACATTACGTCGTGGCAATGCGCGTGCGTCGTAGCCGTAGCCATCGGCGAAGCTACCGGACTTCTCCGCGCCCTGCAGATTGTCATCGGTGGGCATCCATACACTGGTAATGAAATCGCCGCCGTTGGTGTACTCGGCCATGCCGGTGCGGCCGCCGTGGTCTCGGTTATTGGACAAACCGGTGATCAGCATGCGCCCGGGCAGTGCGTAGTTGGTATGGGGTCCGACCACGCCGCCGGTTTTTTCTACGAAGTCATCAATAGTGCGGTGCAGCTTGGGTGCGGCAGGGTCTGTGTGGACATCAAAGATGAAAATCTTGCTGGTGTCCAAACCTGATGCCCACAGGTAGCGGCGATCATCGGTCAGGCCCGAGTGGTGCGCTTCGTGGCGGCCACCCATGGAGATCGAGTGGATGACCTGCGCATAGGTCTCGGAGTCCGGGTTAACGTCTACCGTGACGAGTTTGTCCTCACCGTCGCCAACGCCTTCAAGACCCAGCGTCCAGATATAGACATAATCTTCCTGGCCCACGATTTTGGCCATATACGGTGACATGCAGGTCTCGTCCGCCGAGGTCGGTTGTACCAGCACGGCCAGCGCGATCAGCGCTGAGAAAAATCCTCTGATTATCATGATTATCCCCAAATTTTTCTGCCACAATTGAGCTGATGCTATCACCTTCAGCCAAGCCTGCGAATCGTTTTCGAGCCTCGGTGCAACGGGGGCTAGCGCAGTGTCTGGGCGGCCTTTCACTGCTCAGCCTGCCGCTGATTGCTGTGTTTGCGGGCACCGACACTCTTGTGACCGACAGGGTCCATAAGGTGGGCCTGGCGGATTCACGAGTGGGGTACGAGTCGGTATCTTACGTAACGGACTCAAAGGTGGTCATACAAACACTCGGAGAGCGACAGCCGCTTTTCGAGCTTAGCCTGAACCCGCCCCTGGGTTTGCCTAAAGTGACCAGTGAGCTGGACCCTGCAGAAATCGATCTGGGGCGCCAGCTTTTCTTTGACCGTCGTCTGTCAAACAACGAGACGTTGTCCTGCGCCATGTGCCACATCCCCGAGCAGGGCTTTACCCAGAATGAGTTGGCGACGCCTGTGGGTCACTTGGGCAAGGGCGTTCGGCGCAACGTGCCATCACTTTATAACGTGGCGTTTACCAAGGACCTTTTCCTCGATGGTCGGGAGCGGTCACTGGAGCAACAGATCTGGTCGCCATTGCTTGCCGAGAACGAAATGGCGAACGAGTCTCGCGAAGCAGTGCTGGCAAAGCTGGCCTTGAACCCCCGTTACACAGCGCGGTTTGCAGAAACGTTTGATGAGGGTCTCACCGAGAGGACGTTGGGACGAGTCCTTGCCGCGTATCAACGTGCCTTGCTGTCTGGCGACTCGCCATTTGATCGATGGTACTTCGGTGGTGAGAGATCAACCGGGCTGGGTTCGGGTTCTGAGGGTTATCCGGCTCTGGCGGCACAAGGCTTCGCCCTTTTTCAAGACAAGGGCTGTGCCTCGTGTCATCGCATTAACGATTCCTCGGCGCTCTTTACCGATGGTCAGTTTCACAACACTGGGACGGGGTATCGACGCGCGGACCGCACGCTCAGGCCCCCGTCCGTACAATTGGCCCCGGGGGTATTTGTGGTGCCGACTGTCGATGCCGAAACCGAGACGTTCACCGACGATGGCCGCTTTGAGGTCACCGGCCGAGAGGCGGATAAATGGCGCTATCGCACGCCGAGCCTGCGCAATGTGGCGCTGACCGGTCCTTATATGCACGACGGCTCGATCGCCACGCTTGAGGGAGTGGTGGCTTTTTACGCGGAGGGTGGCGGGGGAGATCCAACGCAGGATCCGCGAACGCGGTCCGTTCAGTTGACGGAATCTGATCAAGAAGCGCTGGTGGCTTTTTTAAGGACGCTCACATCGAGTCATGTAGATGCGCTAGTGTCGGATGCGAGAAGCGTGACCATTGGTGAGCGGACGGCGGGTGGTCAGTAGGCAGCGGCATGATACGGTGAGGTTTTTCTTTGGGGGTGAACTCGTGCTTGGTCTGTTCAAACAAATAAGGG
>CAXEVD010000276.1:0-3305 GCA_963999395.1 uncultured Halieaceae bacterium | reverse complement strand
GGGATCCAGCTGACGTGGCGTTAAAGAACGAAGGTCATTTGGGCCACTGCCTCCGCAGGGGCGACGCGGCGGATGCGGGCCCGAAGGTTCCTCCGGACCCCAGCGCGCAAATCCCGCATCTAGCTTCGCGTAAAGATTTTCCGCTTCGACCCGCACCCGCGATCCTCTAGTCTGTCCTCCTCCCCGAAGCCGACCGGACCAATATCATGCCTGCCTATCGTTCCCGCACCACCACCCACGGCCGCAACATGGCCGGCGCCCGCGCCCTGTGGCGCGCCACCGGCATGAAGGACGAAGACTTCAAAAAGCCGATCATCGCCATCGCCAACTCCTTCACCCAGTTCGTGCCCGGGCACGTACACCTGAAGGACCTGGGCCAGCTGGTCGCACGGGAAATCGAAAAGGCCGGCGGTGTCGCCAAGGAATTCAACACCATCGCGGTCGACGACGGCATCGCCATGGGCCACGACGGCATGCTGTACTCGCTGCCCAGCCGCGAAATCATCGCTGACTCGGTCGAGTACATGGTCAACGCCCACTGCGCTGACGCCATTGTCTGCATCTCCAACTGCGACAAGATCACCCCCGGCATGCTGATGGCCGCCCTGCGCCTGAACATCCCGGTGGTCTTCGTCTCCGGCGGCCCGATGGAAGCCGGCAAGACCAAACTCGCCAGCCACGGCCTGGACCTGGTTGATGCGATGGTGGTTGCCGCCGATGACAGCTGCTCCGACGAGAAAGTCGCAGAGTACGAACGCAGTGCCTGCCCGACCTGCGGCAGCTGCTCCGGGATGTTCACCGCCAACTCGATGAACTGCCTGACCGAAGCACTCGGCTTGTCACTGCCGGGCAACGGCTCGACCCTGGCTACCCACAGCGACCGCGAGCAGCTGTTCCTGCGCGCCGGCCGCACCGTTGTCGAGCTGTGCAAGCGCTACTACGCCGAGGGCGACGACAGCGTGCTGCCGCGCAACATCGCCAACTTCAAGGCGTTTGAAAACGCCATGACGCTGGACATCGCCATGGGTGGCTCGACCAACACCATCCTGCACCTGCTGGCCGCCGCCCAGGAAGCCGAGGTCGACTTTGACCTGCGCGACATCGATCGCCTGTCCCGCAAGGTGCCGCAGCTGTGCAAGGTTGCACCGAACATCCAGAAATACCACATGGAAGACGTGCACCGCGCCGGTGGGGTCATGGCTATCCTCGGAGAGCTCGCTCGGGGAGACCTGCTCCACCTGGACTGCCCAACGGTGCACAGTGCCAGCCTTGGCGATGCCTTGCATCGTTGGGACATCATGCAGACCGAAGCAGAAGATGTTCGTACCCTCTATGCAGCGGGGCCTGCCGGCATTCCTACTCAGCAGGCTTTCAGTCAGGATCTCCGTTGGCCCAGCCTCGACACTGATCGCGAGCGCGGCTGCGTGAGAGAGATGGCGCACGCCTACTCGCAGGAAGGGGGGCTGGCGGTCCTGTTCGGCAACATTGCAGAGCTGGGCTGTGTGGTCAAAACCGCCGGCGTGGACGATGAGTCACTCCAGTTCACCGGTCCTGCTCACATTTGTGACAGCCAGGAGGCCGCGGTAGCCGACATCCTTGAGGACCGCGTGCAGGCAGGGGATGTGGTCATAGTTCGCTATGAGGGGCCCCGCGGCGGACCCGGCATGCAGGAAATGCTCTACCCCACCAGCTACCTCAAATCCAAGGGGCTTGGAAAAGCCTGCGCACTCATTACCGATGGCCGCTTCTCCGGTGGCACCTCCGGGCTGTCGATTGGGCATGTTTCACCCGAGGCTGCCGCCGGCGGTGCGATTGCTCTGATCGAACCGGGCGACCCGATCGAAATTGATATCCCCGCGCGAACCATCAATATGTTGGTGGATGACGCCACGCTGGCGAGTCGGCGGGAGGCGATGGATCAGAGCCCTCGCGCCTGGCAGCCCGCGACAGATCGCCCCCGTCAAGTATCGACGGCGCTCAAGGTCTACGCGAGTATGGTGACGAGTGCCGATAAAGGCGCAATCCGCGATCAATCTCTGATCAAGGGCTGACTTTCTCAAGGTCTTTTGTCGCAAGCGCGGCGAGATCGTCGCGCAAGGACTGCAGCCGGTTGCCTAGTTTACGATCCTGTTTGTCGGTCCGTGCGATCAGCACGTCTCGGGACAACTGCAAAATAACCTCGCCGTTATGGTCGATTCCCTCTCGGTAGGCGGGCAACAGGGCATCGTCGCGCCCTGCGATCAAAGCACGCACCTGATCTGGCCAGTCAGGCTCCGCCTCCAGCAAAATCACTGACAACTCCGCGATCCAGACCCGTCGGTCCTCAAGCCAGAACCGATCGAGGCGCGTCATCCTTGCGACACCCGCCGTGACGCGATCCGTCTGCTCTGGGGTCAGCGACCCGAGGTACCGGCTTAACTGCTTATCGAACCGCTCTTCAAGATCTTCTCGATACTCCGAATCGCTGCGCGCGAGCCAGTCTTTTTCAAACTCTTCCTGCTTGGACATCAAGTTGTCGACAAACTGCTGCTTCTGCTCGGGCGTCAGGTCCTGACCCGTGCTCAGCAACAATTCTAGAAAGGGATCCTGAAAACGAATCGCCGCGTCTTCGATGCGATCAGTCATCGCCCGTGCGTCCTCCAGCGGCACACCCTCATCGAGGATGGTCAGGGCATCATCGAGCAGGACTACGTAGGTTGGTAACTCCTCGCGACGGTGCCATTCGAGCAGCGCCTCCAGGCGGCCGTCGAAACGCGCCTGCTGGGCTCGATCCAGTGACACATAGTCATCGAGGTACCAGCGTACGAGAATATCGACACGGTTGTAGATGAACTGGGTGGCCGAGCAGTTGCTCAAGGTGAGCACAATGAGGCACCAGGAAAGGCCTCGCATCACGCGCGAAACAACGCCGCGATTGGGTTTCTGCAGATCAGTCACAGTGCGAGGTGACGTCCGACGGTGCAGGAATACAAATTGCCGCCCCGGCCCCGCGCGCAAAACGACCGGCTGAAGCCTCGGTTAGGCCGCGTTGGCGAGTACCTGTCCGCGCCCATCCAGAGCAGAGAGAATGGCTGCCAGCGACGCCTGCACGATATCGTGGCTGCGGCCGACACCACAGGGGCGCTCACCATCGATATTGAGTTGTACGTAACACACTGCCTCCGCGTCGGCACTCTGGCCCAGCGTGTGCTCAGAGTACTCAACCACTACGATATGCCGGCCAGTGAACGTCTCCATGGCCTGCACAAAGGCGTCGACCACCCCGTTACCCTGGCCAGTCAACGTCACCTCTCCTTGAGGTCCAT
>CAXEVD010000275.1:0-3316 GCA_963999395.1 uncultured Halieaceae bacterium | reverse complement strand
ACTGCGTTTGCGCCAATTGGCAGGCAGTTTTTTGCGCCACGATGAAATGGAGCTGGCGAGAGGAATCGAACCCCCGACCGGCTGATTACAAATCAGCTGCTCTACCTACTGAGCTACGCCAGCTAAAAAACTTCTGCCGGAACGAAAACAGCTGCCCCGGCGGGGAGCGCATCATCCCCTCAGGGGGACTGCTCGTCAAGCGTTCGGGACAGCCATAGCCTGAGACCTTCCATGACCAGATCGGGGCTGACTATGGCAGTTAAGCCGAAGCCCCGGAGCGTGCTCGCTGAGCCACCCGTTAGTAGCGGGTGATGCTCCGGGTACGCCGCCATCGTCGACTCCACCGCGCCCAGCACCGCGCGCCAGGACCCTGCAGTGACGCAGGCTTGCGTGTTATTGCCGGGCGCAATAGCCGGCGCCTCGAGGGCGCCGACCTGAATCCGGTCCGTCTCGTTAGTTAGGGCGCGCCGCATCAGGTCGGCACCGGGCAAGATATAGCCGCCTTCATGCACGCCTTCTGCGGAGACCAAATCCACGGTTACGGCGGTGCCAGCATCAATCACGCACAGCGCCCCCTCGGTGCGGGCATGCGCCGCCAACATGGCAAGCCAACGGTCTACGCCCATACGCTCCGGTTCGGCGTAACTACTCACCAAACCAAGACAGGTTGATTGTGCCGTCGCGCGATGCACGGCCCGCGCCCCGCTCGCCGTCAGTGCGGCTATCAGCTCGGCGTCGGCTGCGTCACCGGCAACACTCGCCAGCCCCGCTACGCCCCAACGCTCTGCCTCAACAGCCTCGCAGAGGCTCGACACATCCGAGACTGACTTACCGGCATCCAGTAACACCTCGGCGTTAGCAAGGCGCCACTTGATCGCTGTGTTACCCACATCGATCAGTAACCAGGGCATCTGCTCAGTCATCCTGCCGCTCCAATCTCAAGCAAGGTCGCTTCTCCCCCCGCCACCACCGACTGCCCTGTTTCCGTATTGACTAAGAGTGCGCCATGCTGATCAACGCCCGCCGCTTTGCCAGCCACAGTGGGCGACCCTTCCACCAGCACCTGCCGGCCATGCAAAAAATCCCGCTTACGCCACTGCTCAAGCCAGCCGCCCATGTCGCCGCCCGCAATGTCCATGAGCCCTGAGGCCAGCTGGTTGATCAATTGAGCTGCCAGACTATTACGGTCTACCTGGGAGCCTCGAGCGCTGGCCAGATCGGTCCATGGTCGCTGAATGGACGCTGTGTCCTCCAAAGGCATGCTCACGTTCAGCCCAATACCGGCGACAACGGGTATCGCACCGTTTTGCTCACCCAGCAGTTCGATCAATACCCCACCTAGCTTACGTTCTCCGTGGAAAAGGTCATTAGGCCACTTCAGCGCAAGATCCACCTCAAAGTCCCTCGCGATCACCTCGGCTAGCATAGCGCCGATGGCCAAGCTGAGGCCGGACAATCTTTCTACCGACCCATGAAAGCGCCAGCCCAGAGAGAGATAGAGATTGGCCCCTGCGGGGCTGTGCCAGCTGCGGCCGCGTCGACCCCGGCCCTGAGTTTGTTCCTCTGCCAGCGCTACGACACCGCGGGAGCCATCAGCCAACAAAAACGCTCGGGCCACATCGTTGGTGGATCCGACCGAGTCATAGACCTCAACGGCGAACATTGCCGCGGCAGATGCTGACAATGCGTCGACGATGGCGGTGGCATTAAGTGGTGGCAGGGTCATAGCCGCCATCATACCTTCAGTGCGCCGGCTCTTTTGTCTGTTAGCCAAGGTCTTTGGCTTTTAGTCACGGTCGTTTGCGCCACTCGAACCCTCATCAACCCCATGGTCTACTGCCCTGTCGTGATACCTGTCATCATGGCGAGACCTCAGGCGCCTTGTCACTTGACACAGCATGTCTAATGCCCCATCGCAAACCAGAGAGCGGCTCCGCCTGCTCGCCATGATCCTCGCACTGGTAATCGGGGGCCTATTGATCGCCCAACTTTGGACACAACCGCTGTCTCAAGACAGTTTGACTGCGGCGGGCCGTGGCGTGCTGTTTGTGCTGCTTGCACTGGGCTTAATGGGAACCCGGCGATTGAGCGTGGTGCTCACAGCAGTGCTATGTAGCGTTTCGCTCACCGACCTGCTGTCGGTGAATCACATACCCCACTTTTCCGATGCGATGGAGTTATTAACGCTCCTTTTGTGCGGGGTATTATTGCTAATCCCTGCACACGCCTCACTCCCACAGGACACCGCCTCTTGAGCCTTTTTTACGACACCCTCGATACGCCGCTCGGCACCCTGACGCTGGAGGCGAGCGAGCGCGGACTCAGCAGTATTCGATTTCCTAATCGGCCACAACCCATGGTGGGCAAAACGGGCTGGAGCAGCGTTCTCAAGCTGGCCAAGCGGGAACTGACAGCTTACTTCGCGAGGCAGCTAAGAGCATTCTCAGTGCCACTGGACTGGCATGGCACCGCATTTCAAGAGTCGGTATGGCAGGCGCTGACTGACATACCCTACGGTGAGACGTTGAGCTATGCCGACATTGCCCGGGCAATCGGTCGGCCTCGATCCGCCCGGCCCACCGGTGGTGCCGTGGGGCGCAACCCACTCCCTATCATTGTGCCCTGCCACCGGGTAATCGGCGCTGATCATACCCTCACGGGCTTCACCGGGGGGCTAAATATCAAAGTCGCGTTACTTGAATTGGAGGGCCGTCAGGTCGAGTGACACTCACGCATTGAGGTCGGGAATAATCTCGTCTTTTAGTCGCTCAATCGATTCCTTGAGGCACAACTTTTCTTTTTTAAGGCGCTGCACCAGCAGCTGGTTTTGCCACGGTCGCGATTGCAGCTCGATGATTTTCTGGTCGAGGGTGCGATGCTGGGTTTGCATGACGGCCAAACGCTCTGCGGGCGAGAGATCCTCGTTTGCCGCTGACTGATCTGGTCCAACACGCTCTTTCATGCCTTACCTCGCACCTGCCCCACGAGAAATCTAACTGGGGTTTGGCGGCGCTGACAAGTCACTCTGACTGAACAGACTCATGACCGGGTGACCCATTGCTGAGCGAGAACTCGCAGCCCAGTGGGTCCAAAACGTCAGAGGTCCGGATCCGGGATCAGCTCAAGATAATTGATCTCGCTGTCCCCGGCGGCGACAAACTTGGGCGCCTTCAAGCTCTCCCACTGGTTATAACGAACCGGCGCACCCTCGAGGGTGGTGACGCTGCCACCTGCGGCGCGCACCAGCGCATCCCCCGCCGCCAAATCCCATTCATAGCAGGGCGAGGTTCTTGGATAGACATCGGCGCTGCCGGAT
>CAXEVD010000274.1:0-3318 GCA_963999395.1 uncultured Halieaceae bacterium | reverse complement strand
GTCTCATCCTCAATGCCATGCCCTGCGTATTCCCCATTCTCTCGCTCAAAGTGCTGAGCTTTGCCACGGGCGATCCTGGCGAGCACCGCCGGCATGGCCTCGCCTATCTCGCAGGGGTCGTGGCTTCTTTTGTGTTGATAGCCAGCGTGCTGATCGGCCTACAGAGTGCAGGCCGCTGGGTCGGCTGGGGGTTTCAGCTGCAGTCCACCGGCTTTGTCATCGGGCTCGCCTATTTGTTTGCCGTCATGGGGCTTTCCCTGTCGGGTCTCGTGCTGTTCGGCGGGCGATGGATGAATCTCGGCGCGGGGCTTGCGACCGCACCTGGCACACGAGGCAGTTTCTTCACGGGTGTGCTGGCCGTGGTGGTAGCGAGCCCCTGTACCGCGCCCTTTATGGGCAGCGCGTTAGGCTACGCTCTCACCCAACCTGCATTTGCGGCGCTGGCCGTCTTCGCTGCGCTCGGCGTGGGCATGGCGACACCGATGGTTGCCATCAGCATGAGCGACACCGCGCGCCGCTGGCTGCCCAAGCCCGGCGCCTGGATGGAAACCCTGAAACAGGTGATGGCCTTCCCGCTGTACCTCACAGCGGTCTGGCTGCTCTGGGTTGCAGGCAAACAGAGCGGCGTCGACACGATGGCGGCGGCCGCGGCTGGCCTCGTGATGCTCGCCCTCGGACTCACATTAATCCGCGGCGGTGCGACCGCCCGCGTCTTTGGCCTGATTTGCATGGTCTCAGCCGTCATGCTGGGTGGCGTGCGCGGTGATGCCACCGCCTCAAGCGGCAAAGGGGAGCGAGACGGCATCGTCGCCTGGTCACCCGAGCGCCTGCAGACGCTTCGCGCACAGGGCACGCCAGTATTTGTCGATGTGACCGCGGATTGGTGCATTACCTGCCTGGCCAACGAGCAGGCCGTGCTGTTCACCGATGATATGACCCGCGCTTTCGAGACTGCCGGGGTCACCTATATGGTGGCTGACTGGACCAACTACGACCCTGACATCGGTGCTTTCGTGCGCGAACACGGGCGTAACGGCATTCCGCTCTACGTAATGTATCCGGGTAATCTGAGTGGCACGCCCACCCTTTTGCCCCAGCTGCTGACCGCTAATATCGTCACCGAGGCCTTAGCCAGTGTCTCTCATTGAGCAGGCAACAAGTTCATTGCGCGACGCATCGTTAATTCATGCCCCATGGCCATGCGCCGTCCATTCAGTGCGGCATGCTTTCTCCCGCCTTCGACCAATCTAAGGCGTGCTATGGCCTTGCAGCTCTGCCACCATCACCCTCAAAACAAAGGAACCCAGCGCATGACCGACCCCATGATGCGACGACCCCTGTCCTCACCTAAACAGGGGTATGCATTCACTACCCTGGTGTGCCTATTCTCAATGGGCTTGTCATCCCTGTCCTACGCGGAGGAGATGCTTCACTGGAAAGACGCCTGGGTCCGCAGCATGCCACCGGGTGCGCAGGTGTCCGCAGCCTATGGCATGCTCATGAATCACAGTGACCAGACAGTGACCTTGTCGACAGTCAGCAGTGAGATCAGCGGTAACGCAGCAATGCACGAAGTCATCGCTGAGGGCGACCAGCGCCGCATGGCAGAGCTCGAATCCATCGACATCGCTCCCCACGAGACGCTGATATTTGAGCCCGGTGGTCGCCACATCATGTTGCTCGATATCGCCGCACCCCCCGTCGGGGGTGAAACCGTTGAAATCTGCGCAGTCAGCGTTGCGGGGACCCGTGCCTGTGCCGAGGCGCCGGTGAGACGACAAGCCCCAATTGCAGACGATACGCACGCGAATCACCACTGATGGATGACAACAACCCACAGCCAGATACCGCTGCGTCAGAGCGCCAACTGGCCTTTTTACGCCGCTGGATGGGTGGGCTGACGCCTGACCCGGGTAACTCCGACCCCCGTAAGCTGGGCAAGTGGGGTGGGATCGTTGCCGGCGCCTATTTGGTCATCGCTGCGGCGGTGGGCGTCTACTGGAGCAGTACCCCCGAGCATTTTGATGTGCGCGAGAATGCCGCGCGTTATGCCGCGGCCACAGCGCAGGATGTGGTTACCGGCACTACAACTGTCGCAACACTGCAGGAAACGATCCGCATCCTGCTGGAGAAGCCCGGCGGCTACTTACACAACGATCTCTTCCCACCCGGTGTCTGGCTGGACAACATGCCGAATTGGGAATACGGCGTGCTGGTGCAAAGCCGCGATCTGGCCCGCGCACTGCGAGAGGTGCTCAGTCGCTCGCAGTCCCAGTCGAAAGAGGATGTCGATCTCACCCTCGCCGAACCCCGCATTAACTTTCAACCAAAAAGCTGGATTTTGCCGGCTTCGGAAAGCGAGTATCGCGACGCGCTGCGTTTTCTCGAAGCCTATCGCTCGCGGCTCGCTGTCACCGGGCAGAACAGCGCCCAATTTTATGCCCGCGCCGACAATCTGAGCCAATGGCTCGGCATGATTGAAAAGCGCCTTGGCAGTCTTTCCCAGCGTCTATCTGCCAGCGTAGGACAGCACCGACTGAATACCGACCTCGCAGGCGATACGGCCGCCGCACAATCCACCAACGCTCCCGAAGAAATGCTGGTGCGCACACCGTGGCGCGAAATCGACGATATTTTTTATGAGAGCCGCGGCGCGGGCTGGGCACTGACGCAGTTTCTAAAGGCCGCCGAGGTCGACTTCGCTGACGTGCTGGCCAAGAAGAATGCCACCGTCAGCCTGCGACAAATCATCAGAGAGCTGGAAGCTGCTCAAGCTACCGTCTGGAGTCCGGTGATTTTGAATGGCTCAGGTTTCGGCTTGTGGACCAATCACTCATTGGTGATGGCGAGCTACATCTCGCGCGCGAATGCGGCACTCATTGACCTCAGGGAGCTATTGGCGCAGGGCTAAATGCGCCGATTTAGAGAGGCCTCAAAGAAAGGCTGATAACGAAAGTCCTATGAGAGTTATTCGCTGGACGGTAACCAGCCGGTCAGCGCAGCTAAAGGGCGGGAGGCCTTCGCAGCGAGTCGATAGAAGCCATAGCTACAAATACGAGAGCCTAGTGCAAGAAAGGCGAGCATAGCCGGGTAGCAGCTTGCACTCCTTAGCGCTTCTCACCGGCAAGCAGCACCCACTCCTCCTGCTGATCTGCAATCGATAGCGCCACGCCCGGTGCATAGGCCTCAACGACCGCTTCAGCTTGATCCACCAAAAGCCCTGCCAACAGCAAACGCCCCCGGGGGGCCATCAATGCTGTCAGCACTGGCGCGAGTGCCATCAGCGGCCCCGCCAGAATATTGGCCACGACCCAGTCG
>CAXEVD010000273.1:0-3325 GCA_963999395.1 uncultured Halieaceae bacterium | reverse complement strand
TTCAGCCAGCAATTCGGGGAGATCGGTGAGGATCCTTTTTTCGGTCATATCGATGAGCATCCCCAGGTGGCGGCGATCCAGCGTAACGCTGACGAGACCACCTCCATCTTCGCCGAGTTTTTTCACAGTGACTGGAGCTTTATGCCGGTCCCGCCCGCTGCGACGGCGCTTTACGGCATTACCATTCCGCCGGTGGGTGGCGATACGCTCTTTGCTGATCAGGTGGCCGCCTATAAGCAGATGCCGGATGATTTGCGCAGGCGGGTAGAAGACCTCACCGCTATCCACTCGGCGGCACTGGGCTACGCGCCTGATGGCGCTTACGGCGAGGCAGATCAGGAGCAGGGCCGAAGCATGAAAATTCTGCCCAGCGAGCGAGCGCTGGAAACCTGCGAGCACCCGTTGGTCAGAACCCACCATGAGACGGGTAAACGCGCGTTATTTTCGTCAGCGGCTTACATCAAAGGGTTTGTCGGGTTGGGTAAAGAGGAGAGCGATGCGCTCCTGATGGAACTCTACGCACATCAAAGCCAACCCGAGTTTGTCTACGCCCATCGCTGGCAGCCAGGTATGCTGGTTATGTGGGACAACCGCTCAGTACTGCATGCCGCTACAGGTGGTTATGATGGTTATGACCGTCTGCTGCACCGCACCACGATCTCAGATACCCAGTTTTAATCAGGAGACCAGCCGTGTCATCGAATATTGAATTCTTGTTCGACTTCGCCAGCCCCAATGCCTACCTTTCCTATCATGTGTTAGCTGGCGTTGCCGAGCGCCACGGTGCCTCGTTGACGCTCACGCCCGTGTTACTCGGCGGGCTCTTTAAGCTCACCAACAATCAGGCGCCGATGGTGGCCTTTGGTGAGGTGAAGGGGAAGCTCGACTACGACATGCTGGAGACCCAGCGGTTTATCACGGCGCATAAGCTCGATCAGTTCAAGTTCAATCCACATTTTCCGATTAATACCATCATGCTGATGAGGGGCTTCATCGCCGCTCAGCAACTGGGTGTGATGGATGAGTATGTGGCCGTGACGCTGTCGGCCATGTGGGAGCAGGAGCAGAATATGGGCGATCCTGAGGTCTCCGCTGGTGTTTGGCAGTCAGCGGGGCTGGATGCCGCAGCGTTGGTTGAGGCCATTCAGACCCAGCCGGTGAAAGACGCGTTGCTCCATAACACCCAGCAGGCAGCCAATCGCGGCGCCTTCGGTGTGCCGACCTTCTTCGTAGGTGACGAGATGTTCTTTGGCAAAGAGCGCATCATCCAAATTGAAGAGATGATTCAGCAGTAAGTCCAAGTCGTCTCGATGCAGATGAATTCCCCGGGATGCGGGGTGGCGCGGGCAGTCGCAGCCTCTAGAGCACCTTATGGAGCGCATCGAGCATGGCGTTGGGTGCCTCAACCATGATCGTATGTCCGGCGCCCGGTAAGACTTCCACGAACGGTGATGGAATCGCCTCTTGTAGCGCACGAGTACTCCGCACGGGTGTCAGCCTATCCTCGGCTCCCAGAATGAGCAGAGCAGGGCACGAGACCTTGGCGGCTTGTTCGGTCCCCGAGGTGTATTCGTTGCAGGCACGCATGTCATGGAACAGCACGCCGGGCGCCGAGCGCTCATAGAGCCTCAGCGTGTTGCCGATCATCCAGATACCCGAATTACGGTTGCCGCCAAACTGGTGTCGCTTGCTGAAACCCCACTGGGTCAGCATGTCAAAGGCGGCGTGATCATCTGCCTCGGCAGCGTTGAGAATTGCATCTGACACCGGCATAGGCGAGGTGGTGCCAACCAGTGCAATCGCTCTGACGCGGTCACTATGCGAGGCAGCGCACTCGAGTGCGATTAGGCTGCCAAGACTGTGGCCCACCAGCGCGGCATCGGTGATATCGAGTGCGTCCAGTACTGCTATCACCCAGCCGGCCATTTCTTCTACTGTAGCCAATGGACTGCCGGCTGAGCGGCCATGACCGGGCAGGTCCAGGGAAACGACATTGTTGCCGTGCCGGGCAAAATGACGGCTCGCCAGTGTCCACACCGTATGGTCCATGCCCGAGCCGTGGATAAACATCACAGTAGGCTTACCGGCCTCGATATCCCGGGAGTTGGTGTAGCAGTAGGCCGTCTCGCCATTAACCTCAATGTGCATCAGCGACTGCCTCCGGCTGCTTTACCTGCGGCGCGCAGACCCTGCGTTAGATCGGCTATCAGGTCCTTGGGGTCCTCGAGGCCAATAGACAGGCGAATCGTGCCCTCGCCAATGCCGCCTGCGGCCAGTGCCTCGGCATCCATCCGGTGATGGGTGGTGCTCGCCGGGTGAATCACGAGCGACTTGGCATCTCCAATATTGGCGAGGTGTGAGAACACGCTGAGCGCGTCAACAAAGGCGATACCTGCCTCACGCCCACCCGCGAGATCGAAGCTGAATACAGCCCCGCATCCGTTGGGCATTAGCGCTTTGGCGAGTGCTTGGTCATGGTGCCCATCTAGCTCGGGGTAGCCCACCCGCGTTACCTGCTCTTGCTCCAGCAAAAACGATGTGATGGTACGGGTGTTCTCGACGTGGCGGCTCATCCGTACGCTAAGCGTTTCGATGCCTTGCAGGATGTGAAACGCCGAGGTAGGGGCCATACAGGCGCCAAAGTCTCGGAGCCCCTCTTTGCGGGCCCGCTGAATCATGGCGGCGGGGCCAAATTCCTCGGTGAAAATTAGGTTATGAAACCCTTCATAAGGTTCTGATAACGTGGGGAACTTCCCTGATTCTTCCCAGTCAAACTGGCCGCTGTCCACGAGCAAGCCGCCAATGACGATGCCATGCCCGCTCAAGAACTTGGTTGCCGAGTGTTGAATGATGTCAGCCCCCAGTTCGAAGGGCTTAATCAGGTAGGGCGTGGTCGTGGTGGAGTCCACCATCAGGGGCAGCCCGGCGGCATGCGCAACCTCAGCAATAGCCGGAATGTTTAGAACATCAAGGCTGGGATTGCCCAGCGTCTCACCGAATACCAGGCGGGTGTTGTCCTGAATCGCGTTGGCGAACGCCTGAGGGTCTCGGGGGTCTACAAAGGTCGTTTCGATGCCAAACCGGGGCAGGGTGTAGGCCAGAAGATTATGGCTGCCGCCATAAAGCGCTGCGGAGGCCACGATATGTGAGCCGGCGCCCATCAACGTGATGATACTCCACCAGGACGCCAAGAAGCAGCGCGAGGGCGAGATCCGCGCGCGGCGGCGCGCTCACGCGGAGCTCGAGGCGGCCTCGCGCCGCCCGAACGAGCCCGTCTTCGTGTCGGAGCTGTTAGCGGGGGATGCAGTGCAGTTTTTGTGAAGGT
>CAXEVD010000272.1:0-3331 GCA_963999395.1 uncultured Halieaceae bacterium | reverse complement strand
GTTCTGGGGCTCTTGCGAATCCAGCCAGCCATTGGGGTTACCCGTATTGACCGAGCAGAACCGGCAGGCGCGGGTGCAGACATCGCCCATCAGCATGATGGTTGCAGTGCCTGCACTCCAGCACTCACCGATGTTGGGGCACTTGGCCTCCTCGCAGACCGTGGCCAGACCGTGCTCGTGAACGATGCTCCGCACCGCATCAAATTTAGGGCTGCTCTGCACGCGCATGCGCAACCATGCCGGCTTGCCCAGTCGCTCGGCATCACTCGCCGACGCCTTGATGCCGTCCTTGATCACTGACATGCCGCGGTCATTGGTAAATTTATGGCCGCTGTCGATCTGCGTCGTGGGTATGCGTTTGCCGCTCATCACATCGCCTTAAGCGTCTCAGGCTGCGGTCGCGCTGAGCCGCACTGAAACACCGTTGACCGCCGCGTTGCCGGACAACTGATCCACGAACTGCTCATCGGTAATGTCATTGCAACTGACCCCCGCATGACGGCTCGCCACCTCGCCCCGCGTACCGGCTAGGCCGTGACCATAACCGTGGGGCAGGCTGACCACGCCCGGCATCATTTCGTCTGACACTGCCAGCTCGGCATCAATCGCACCCACGCGGCTTTCAATGGTGACCACCATGCCTGACTGCCACCCCTCCTTGGCGACATCATCGGGGTGCATGAGTAGCTGACAGCGCGGCTTGCCCTTCATCAACCGGTGGTGATTGTGCATCCAGGAATTGTTGTCCCGCACGTGCCGGCGCCCGATGAGGCGGTAGTGATCACCTGCGACATCGGTGTCTTTTACAAAGCGTTCGATATCAGCCAGTACCTCGGGTATCGCCAACTGAATGCGCTGATTGGGCGTTTGCAGGCGCTCGGGGCAGGACGGCTCCAACGGACCCAGATCAATGCCGGAAGGATGCGCTTTCAGCTTGTCGATGCTCAGCTGCCAGTCGGTGTGCTCGCCATAGGGGCCGCTTTTCAGCGCCGCGTCGACCATGCGATCCGGGGGATAAGTGGGCATAGGCTCCAGATTGAGTCGCGCCGCCACGCGTGCACCCAGTTCGCTGAAGATCTCCCAGTCGTGCAGTGCACCCTCGGGCTTCTCGAAAACAGCGGGGCTATAGCGCGCCGTGTTGCGAATCGCCAGATTGTGAAAGGCGATGTCGTAGTGATCGTGCTCCAGCGGCGAGGTGGGTGGCAAGATCACGTCGGCATGTCGTGTCGTTTCGTTAAGCGCGGGGTCGACAGAGATCATGAAATCCAACTCTTCCAGTGCCTTATCCAGCGCCCGACCATTGGGCGTGGACAGCACCGGGTTACCCGCCCCGGTGAACATCAGACGGATCTGACCCTCTCCCTCGGTACGGATTTCGTCCACCATGGTGGCGGCAGGGAGCTCGTAATTGAACTCGGGCAGGCCCCGCCCACGGGAGGCAAAGCGGCCAAAACCGCCGGGGTTGGTATTGACCACCTGATCCATCGCCGGACGCGTGAACAGACTGCCCCCCGGCTTATCGAGGTGCCCGGTTGCCACATTAATCACCTGAATTGCCCACTGACACAGCGCGCCATAGGCCTGAGTGCTCACCCCCATGCGGCCGTAGCAGATGCCAGCCTCGGCCTCTGCCAGTTCATGGGCAATGCGCACAATATCGTCAGCCTCGATACCGGTCAGGGGCGCCGCCCAGTCAGGGCTCAACTCGCTAACCGCAGCCGCCACCTCGTCCAAACCGTCGGTGAAGTCGCCCAGAGGCCCGGGCACGACCAGATCGTCGCGAAACAGCACATGAATCATCGCCAGCAGAAACGCCGCGTCGGAACCCGGTCGGATAAACAAATGCTCGCTCGCCAATTCAGCGGTCTCGGTGCGGCGCGGATCGACAACAACCAACTTGCCGCCCCGGCTTTTCAGATCTTTCAGTCGCTGGCGCACATCAGGCACCGTCCAGATACTGCCATTAGATGCCAGCGGGTTGGCGCCCAGCATCAGAAAGTAATGGGTGCGGTCCACATCGGGGATGGGGTGCAGGAGCATGTGCCCGAAACACCACAGCGACACCAGGTGGTGCGGCAGCTGGTCCACCGACGTCGCAGAGAAGCGATTGCGCGTACGGATGTGCCGAAACAGGTTCCGTTGGTGCGTCAGCATGCCGTAGTTGTGGACCGAAGGATTTCCAAAGTAGGCACCGATGGCATCGATGCCCTGCTTTTCGATCGTTGAGGCCAAAGCATCCGCGGCTAAATCCAGCGCCTCGGACCACTCGATTTCCACGTGCTGGTATTCGCCGGGTGCCGTGCGGATCCGTTTCATCGGCTTGCGCAAGCGATCCGGGTCCTCGTGAATATCCTGGAGCGCCACCGCTTTGGGGCATACATGGCCGCGGCTCAGCGGGTCATCCTTATCACCCCGGACATCTGTGACCTTGTCGCCCTCGGTTTGAATCACCAATCCGCACATGGCCTCGCACAGGTGGCAGACCCGGTGATGGGTCCGGGTGCTGGTGTCGCTCATAGCTTGCTCACTTTAAATTGCTTCAGACAGAGATCAGGAGCTGTCCGGATAGGCCGCCGCCCTGCCCTCCATTTGTGACATGACCGCCTCAACCTGGTTGGGCTTGCCGATAATCTCGGTCTGCTCCGCTGACTCGGCCAGCAACAGCGCTTCGTCCGTGCTGTCTGCCAGCGAGTTGGAAAGACGCTTCGCCGCGCGAATCGCGTGGGGATTTTTGCCGGCAATTTCCTTAGCCAGTGACATGGCCCGAGCGAGGGGATCCTCGGCGGTTTCCGTGGCAAAGCCCAGCTCGCAGGCCTCTGCGCCGCTGAACTCCGCATTGGTGTAGACCAATTTACGCAAGACGTCGTCGCGCACATTGCCCCGCCACAGCGGATAACCGGCCATGTCGGGCACCAGGCCCCAGCGCATCTCCATCACCGCACAACGCGTCTCCGGGTGGACGATGCGGATGTCGGCGCCAGAAATAATATTCAGCCCGCCCCCGATCGCGACGCCATGGGCCGCTGCGACCACCGGCACGGGCAGCGTTCGCCAACCCCAGGCGATCTGCTGTGGCACGTTGGCGAATCCATGGGTCCGGGGCATGAGATCCATTGGCTCCGCGTCGCTACTGAAGTTCGAGAGGTCAAGTCCTGCGCAGAAACCGCGGCCCTCGCCGGAGACGACTACGGCCCGGAGATCGGGCATGGCGCTCAGTTCGTCAATCGCGTCGCAGATGGCCTCGAACATCGCCGGATCCAGCGCATTCATTTTATCGGCGCGCGTCAGCCTCACATGGGCGATGTGCGACGAAACGGTGATGGCAACTCGA
>CAXEVD010000271.1:0-3334 GCA_963999395.1 uncultured Halieaceae bacterium | reverse complement strand
GAACCGCCGGGCTGAATCACTGCGGCGATCCCGCGCTCCGCCGCATTGTCGATGCCATCCCGGAAGGGGAAGAAGGCGTCGGAGGCCATCACCGCGCCCTTGACCTCAAGCCCCGCGTGCTCTGCCTTGATTGCGGCAATGCGTGCAGAGTTCACCCGCGACATTTGGCCGGCGCCCACGCCGATCGTGCGCTGGTTGGCGGCATAAATGATGGCGTTGCTTTTCACGAACTTGGCCACTTTCCAGGCGAACAATAAATCGTCCCACTCAGCGTCCGTGGGTTTGCGCTTGGTGGCCACCGTGAGCTCGTCACGCGACACCATGCCGTCATCGCGGTCCTGAACCAGCAGTCCGCCATTGACCCGTTTGAAGTCTCTGGCAGAGGCGGGGGCAGCCCACGGGCCGGTGCGCAGTAACCGCACGTTTTCCTTCGCGGCAACGGCAGCGATGGCGTCGTCGGATATTTCGGGTGCAATGATGACTTCAACAAACTGGCGCTCGACGATCGCCGCGGCAGTGGCGCCATCCAGCTCGCGGTTAAACGCAATGATGCCGCCAAACGCTGACTCGGTATCGGTGTGAAAGGCGAGGTCGTAAGTGCTCATCAAATCCGACGCCACCGCCACACCGCAGGGGTTAGCGTGTTTGACGATGACGCAGGCGGGCGCGTCGAAGCTCTTGACGCACTCCAGCGCGGCGTCGGTATCTGCGACGTTGTTGTAGGAGAGCGCCTTGCCCTGCAGCTGCTCGGCACTGCTGATGCCCACCTCGGCCTGTGGTGCCTCGCGATAAAACGCAGCGCTCTGGTGGGGGTTCTCCCCGTAGCGCATCTCCTGCACCTTTTCGAGCTGCAGGTTGAAGGTCCTCGGGTAGTCCTCAGAGCCACCCTCGACCAGGCAGCCAAAGTGATTGGCGATCATGCCGTCATAAGCGGCGGTGTGTTCGTAGGCGCGAATCGCAAGAGTAAATCGTGTTGCCAGCGTGGTGTGGCCGTTATGGGATTCGAGTTCAGCGAGGAACCGATCGTAGTCCCCGGCCGATACCACAATGGCGACGTCGCGGTGGTTCTTCGCTGCCGCACGAACCATGGTTGGCCCGCCGATATCAATATTTTCCACCGCGTCTTCCAAGGTGCTGTCAGGGCGGGCGACGGTGGCCTCGAACGGATACAAATTCACGACGACCAGATCGATAGGCGGCATGTTGTGTGCGGACATCACTTCATCGTCGGTGCCGCGCCGACCCAGAATGCCGCCGTGAATCTTTGGGTGCAGGGTTTTCACGCGACCATCCATCATCTCTGGGAAACCGGTGTGATCGGAGACTTCCACCACGCTCAGTCCCTCATCGCGGAGTAACCGGCAGGTGCCGCCGGTGGAGAGAATCTCGACGTTGCGCGCCGCCAGTGCGCGAGCGAAGTCAACGATGCCGGTTTTATCTGAAACACTGATGAGGGCGCGCCTCAGGGGGGCCAGTCCGGCTTCGCTCATGGTCTATCGTTTCCCTCTGCTGGTGCTTTTGCTGTTGGCTGACTTGGTGGCAGCGGTTCTGGTCGCGGGTGCCTTGCCACTGCGGGCGGATCTTTTGGGCTTTGGCGGCTCTGATTCCGCCAGCAAGCCATGCTGGCGGAGTTTTTTCCGCAGGGTGCCCCGGTTCAGCCCCAGCATGGCTGCGGCGTGACTCTGATTGTGCTGGGTGTAGTCCAGCACGGCTTTGAAAAGCGGCTCCTCGACCTGGTGCAGCACCATGTCATAGAGCTCACTGCAAGGTTCTCCGTCGAGGGTCTCGAGAAAATGGCCAATCGCTTCGCTCGCACTGTCGCGCAGCGGTGGTGGGCCTGAGGGGGTTTTCTTCCGACGCTTAGGTGGATTCATGCTGCCTCGGACATCTGAGGGCACAACTGAGAGGACATCTGAATGGTTGACGCAGTAGCGGGTGAGGCTGACATCAGCGCATCGGTCATTTCCCCAAGGCACTCGACCTGCGCCTCAGCCGACTCAAGGCGATTGAAAGCCTGTCGCCTGGCGCGAGCGTCCTCTGCGGAGATCACCCGCTGCGCGGTCAATGATTCGAGCAGCCAGGCTTGATGTTTGCGCGCAATGCGCGGCCCCATATGGGCGCCGTGAAAATCATGTAACCGCAAAAGATGATCGCTTTGCAGGCAGAGTTGCTCGGTCAGTGCAGGGGTTCGCGCATGCTCGTCTCCAGCCATCAAGGCAGATGCAATCGCACCGGGCAGCCAGAGCTGGCCCTGCGCCGCGCGACCGATCATGACGCCAGCGGCGCCAGTGAGAGTTAAGACTGACCGCGCTTTCTGTACAGAGTCGATGTCGCCGTTTGCGATCACCGGGATCGTCACGGCGCGCACAATGTCGGCAATGGTTTGATATTCTGCCTGCCCCTTGAATCGGTCTGCGCGGGTGCGGCCGTGAACGGTCAGCATTTGGATGCCCGCGCTCTGGGCAATACGTGCGATGGTGACGCCATTTCGATGCTCGGGATCGGTGCCGGTACGGATTTTGACTGTGACGGGCACCTCGACCGCATTGACGACCGTGTCGAGAATGCGACCCACCAGCGCCTCGTCGGCAAGTAGCGCGGACCCCGCCGCGCGGCGGCAGACTTTTTTCGCCGGACAGCCCATGTTGATGTCGATAATGTCGGCACCCAGATCTGCGTTGAAGCGCGCGGCGTCTGCCAGCTGTCGCGGGCCGTAGCCCACGATCTGCACCGAGCGGAGCCCCGCCCGGACGCTGTGGCGTTGCCGTTGCGTTGTTTTGCGCGACCGCGCCAGGCTCAGATCAGCACTTTGCATCTCGCCCACGGCCAAACCCGCGCCCAACTCGACGGCGAGTTCACGCATCGGGAGATCGGTGACCCCGGCCATGGGCGCAAGGAACACGTTATTGCAGGGCTTTAGGCCGCCAATATGCATTGGGAAAAGGACTCAACTTCGAGCTGTGAGTGTAAAGGAGCCGGCGGGGAACCGGAAGGTGTGCTGGACATTTTTTAACCAGTCAGTGACGGATTCGCATCGGCACCTCGTGGCAGAAAGCGTGCAGCTCCGTGATAGGCGCGATGAGCGTTCATGCTGTCGCTGCTTGCGGTGAATGAGAGCCAACCACTCTGGGTCTGACGGTGCGCCCTGATAGGGTGCGGGGGTGTGAGCCTTGATAGGGCCCCGGAACGCCGGCTTATCGGTGTCAGTGAGCAACGGGTGAGATCTGCAAAGGGCAGATGGCGAGCAAGTGCGGCAGATAGCCAAAGCAGCCTTAACGCAGGGTAGTGGTTAGCGGGTTGGCCCTGCAAAGGTGTGAATGGCTGGTGAGTTTGT
>CAXEVD010000270.1:0-3348 GCA_963999395.1 uncultured Halieaceae bacterium | reverse complement strand
GAGTTTGTCGAGGCGCGGGGTTTGTGTGTGCACCGACATGGCCTCTGCGCATGGGGTGGTGCAAGAGGCGGGGGTGCCGGGGCGGCCTTCTATCTCAACTAGGCAGAGCCGGCAGGAGCCAAAGGCATTGAGGTTGTCGGTCGCGCAGAGCTTGGGGATGTTTGCGCCGACCATGGCCGCGGCGCGCATGACTGAGGTGCCCTCGGACACGCTCACCGGCATGCCGTCGATCTGCACCGTGACCATCACATCCGACTCGGCCCCGGGCGTGCCGAGATCCTGTGAGTAATCCACCTGAGCCGGATCAAACTGCTGGACCATATTCATCGTTTTACCCTCACCCCGTGGCAATTACGGGAGACGCAAAATCTTCCGGGAACGTATTCAGCGCGCTGAGCACCGGGTTGGGCGTGAGCCCACCCATGGCGCACAGCGATCCCTGTGTCATCACATCGCAGAGATCGCGCAGCAACTCGGTGTTGGCCTCAACATCCTTGCCCGCGCGGATCTTGTCGATGGTCTCCACGCCACGTACCGCACCAATACGACACGGCGTGCACTTACCGCAGGACTCCTCGACACAGAAATCCATGGCAAAGCGCGCCTGTTCGGCCATATTAACGGAGTCATCAAAGAGCACCACGCCGCCGTGGCCGATCATGCCGCCGGCCTCAATCAGGGCCTCGTACTCCATGGCCACGTCGAGTTTTTCGGGGCGCAAATAGGCTCCCAGTGGTCCACCAATTTGCACCGCACGCAGCGATCGACCCGATCGGGTGCCGCCACCAAAGTCTTCAATCAATTCTTTTGCGCTGATACCAAATGCCGTCTCCACAATGCCACCCCGAGCAATATTGCCCGCCAGCTGAAATACCTGGGTCCCGAGCGAGCGGTTCTGCCCCAGCGCCGCGTAGGCCTCGGCTCCGCGGGCCAAAATCGAGGGCACGCTGGCAATAGTCAGCACGTTATTGATCACGGTGGGGGTACCGAACAAGCCTTTGATCGCCGGTAGCGGTGGCTTGGCGCGCACCATGCCGCGACGACCCTCGAGACTCTCGAGCATCGCGGTCTCTTCGCCGCAGACATAAGAGCCCGCGCCAATGCGGATCTCGACGTCAAAGCAGAGATCCGAACCCAAAATGTTGTCGCCCAACCAGCCCTGCTCCCGCGCAATCCAGATCGCCGACTGCAAGGTGGCAATGGCATCGGGGTACTCGGAGCGCAGATACACCAAGCCACGGTCAGCACCGACTGCATGCGCGGCGATAGTCATGCCCTCGAGCAGACAGAAGGGGTCGCCCTCCATCAGCATGCGGTCAGCGAAGGTGCCACTGTCGCCTTCATCCGCGTTCACGCAAATGTATTTGTGGGCAGGGGCGTTTTGGGATTCGCCCGCATGGGGAGCCGGCGGCTGATCGGCCACCGTGCGCCACTTAATGCCCGCCGGGAAGCCCGCTCCACCGCGGCCGCGCAAACCGGAATCGGTTACCGCCTGCACCACATCACCGCCACTCATGGCGAGGGCGTTTTTGAGGCCGGTCAAGCCACCGTGGGCTAAATAGTCCTCGGGGTCGACCGGGTCGGTAATCCCCACCCGCTCGTAAATCCAGCGGTTCTGCTTGGCGAGGTAGTCGACCTCTTCAACCGCGCCCATAAAGTTATCGGATTGTTCATCAGGCAAGCCGGCATCGATCTGCCCTGCGCTCACGTTTGACCACCCCACTCGGGGGCCGTGGCGTTCCTCAGCGCGCTCCACCAAGGGTTCCATCCACAGCATGCCGCGACTGCCATTGCGGATCACCGTCTCGCCGCGCGCCTCGAGCGCACTGGCCACGGCATCGGCACCCATGGAACGAGCGGCGGCATCGCGGGGCACGAACCAGATACTCATGCGCTCTCTCCCACCGCTTGAGCCTGGGTAACGGCTGCCTTCAAGCGCGTCACGTCGGCACAGCCCATGAGTTCGCCATCCACCAACGCGGCGGGGCCAAGCGCACAGTTACCCAAACAGAAAATCGGCTCATCGACACCGGTAAGCGCCGCCAAATCTGCATCATCGCCGCAGGCTTTCGCCCACTCGGCTTTTAACTCGCGGCCGCCCACCGCCTGGCAGGCCTCGGCCGCGCACAGACGCACCGGCACCGCAGGGGGCGCGATATCGCGGAGATCTGCATAAAAAGTGAAGACGCCGTGTACGTCGGCACGGGAGACGTTGCAGGCCTCGGCTATCATCGCCACGGCGTCACTGGGCACATAACCAAAGTGGGCCTGTATGGCCTGCAGGCACAGCAACACCGGCCCGGGCTCGCTCGCCACAATCGGGGCGATCAAAGCCTCGGCCGCATCAGCCTGCCATTCTGGATAACGTACGTTGCTCATTGCGCGACGCGATCTCCCCCAGCATAAACGTTCAGGCGGTCTTCCCGGGCGAACCCCACCAACACCAGTCCATGGGCGCGGGCCAAGTCCACTGCCAGCGTGGTCGGCCCCGATACGGCAACGATCCCCGCCATGCACGCCCTGAGCGCCTTGGCGACGATCTCATACGAGACCCGTCCACTGACCACCAACACGTGATCGGTGAGTGGGTATTCCTCGCTGAGGAAGGCACTCCCGATCACTTTATCTACCGCATTATGGCGCCCTACATCCTCTCGTACCACCTGCAAACTACCACCCGGGGCGATGATCGCCGCGGCGTGCAGAGAGCCCGTGAGCTCAAACATTTTCTGCTCTTCGCGCATGGCGGCCACCCACTCGTGGGCCTCCTGCGGTGTGAGCTGCCAGCCCTCGCTCTGCAGAGCAACACGGGGCTTTGGCGTGGCCTCAATTACCTCAGCGCTGCAGATCCCGCAGGAGCTCGAGGTGAGGTAAGCGCGAGCCTTGGGGATCTCTACCGAGGCCGCCACTTTAAGATGCACCGTATCGACCGCCTCTTCTATGCCTTGGGAACGCGACGCTGCAGCCCCATCGCGCTTGATTGATGTGACAGCCGTGCGAGCAGAGAGGTCTGTTTCGCTCGCAAGCCAGCCCACGGCCAAGTCTTCATCGTGACCCGGGGTGCGCATGGTGGTAGCCAGGATATCGCCGCCGACCGAGATCGACAGCGGTGCTTCTACCACGACGGGATCGAAATCGTCTTCTGATGACGCGCCGGAGGCCGTGACCGCGCTCACGCGCCGCACTGGCCTGGGATCCGTCGCGTGAGCCGTCATTAGAAGAGGCCTACGATCTGCCCGTCGACCACGTCGATCTTCTCACTCGCCGGCGCCTTCGGCAGGCCCGGCATAGTCATCACGTCTCCACAGATGGCCACGACAAAACCGGCACCCACTGAGAGTCGCACCT
>CAXEVD010000269.1:0-3349 GCA_963999395.1 uncultured Halieaceae bacterium | reverse complement strand
CCAGTTCCCCAACATCTCAAAGAGCGTGTGGTGGTAGGTGTCGACGCCCACTTCTTCCAGGTCGTTGTGCTTTCCGGAGACCCGGATACACTTCTGGGTATCCGCGATTCTTCGAGACGAGGGCTGCGCCAATCCCAGGAAATAGGGCTTGAATTGGTTCATGCCCGCGTTGGTAAAAAGCAGCGTGGGGTCAGCCGCTGGCACCAGAGAGCTAGAATCCACACGTTTGTGACCGTGCGCCTCGAAATAACTAAGAAATGCTTCGCGGATTTCAGCGGTGTTCATGGAGACTTCTCTTGCTCAGGTGCGGGTAGGTGCGGCGGCTAATCAGTTCAGACCAGCCGTCAGCTGGCCCTCAGTCATCTCGCGCCCGGCCAGAATATGGAGGTGAAGGTGGAAAACGGTCTGGCCGCTCCCTTCACCATTATTGATCACTAGCCGAAACGCATCACCCACACCAAGATCCTCGGCAACACGACCCGCCACCAGTAATAAGTGGCCCAATAGCGCCTGGTCGTCAACGCTCGAGTCCACCAATCGGGGGATAGGCTTGCGCGGAATGATCAGCACATGAGTGGGCGCCTGCGGGTGGATGTCGCGAATCACCACGCATTGGTCGTCCTCGTAGAGAAATTCAGTGGGTATTTCACCCCGGGTGATCTTGCCGAAGATGGTGTCTTCCATAGCGTCGTGCTCAGTCCAGCTTCTCGTCGGCGGTGAGGGCGCGGGCTTCTTCCTCTAGCATCACAGGGATACCGTCCCGAACCGGATAGGCTAGGCCACTAGCCTTGCACAAGAGCTCTTGTGCTTCCTCGTTGTAGACCAAAGGCGCCTTGCTCACCGGGCAGACAAGGATATTAAGCAATTTGGGGTCGAGCACGGGTTAGTCCTGCCGTTGAAAAGGCAAAGTATACGGCCTTGTCACCCGGAGAGCACCGTCCTGTCCGACACAGGAATGAATACCCGTCGCCAGAGCGATGCTTAATCAGGCATTGGCGGGACCAGCAACTGGGGATCAATGCGCTGATTAAACCAGCTCATACGCCAATCGAGGTGAGGCCCGGTCGCCCTGCCCGTCGCACCGATCGCGCCAATCAGATCGCCGGTGGCGAGTTGATCGCCCACCGCGACAGACACCTCACTTAAATGCAAGAACGAGGAGGAGAGTCCATAGCCGTGGTCAAGGATCACCGTGCCCCCCGAGTAAAAGAGGTTGGGCTCGGCGAGAGTGACCTCCCCGGCTGCCGGCGCAGTGACCGGCGTGCCCGTGGGTCTCGCAACATCGACCCCATAATGGGGCGTCCCCGGCGTACCGTTGTAGATCCGCTGGCTACCGTAGACGCCGCTGATACGCCCCGTGACCGGCCAGACAAATCCGTCGCGCACTGCACGAAAGCCGTCATCGCGAGACAGTCGCTGTGCTTTGGCAATGCGGACTTTGGCGCGCTCGGCCCTGATACGTTCCAGGTGCTCCTCACTTGGGGTAACCGTTTGCTGAGGCACACCGGTGATTTCCTGCAGCCGATACTCCCGCACCGTCACTGCCACCACCTGCACACAGGTATCGTCGGCGGTGATCGTTAATGTGTTGGCGCGGGGCATATCTCGACCCAGGCCCAATAGGAACGCGCCATTGGACAATACCGGCACCGTAATGTCCGCAAAGGTGACCGTGGCCGACGGAAGCGTATACCCCCGCAAGATGCCGCCCTGAATCGCGTTACCTTCCAGCGTCGTGCACGGCTCCGCAAATGCAACGCCAACCCAGCAGGCGGTCAACTGCAACGCACTGATCCATAATCTGCGAAATCGGTCATGGCTCCAACCGGCCAACGAGCTGATCGTGATAGTCACCTTTTCCCCTTGTGTGTTGTTACTGGCGAGGCTTGGTCCTGTCATCATTTCTGCGACATCTGTGTGTTTCAAGTAGCGCCCAAAGCAGATGGTATTACAGCACTGGCATTCCGTGTTTGGTATGCGGAGTTTAGCTCTTAGACACGCTACACAGACTGGGTGGACGGGAACGCATGTTCACACCGCTTGTGGCATTCCCACTCTGCGTCCACCGTTCTACACTTTGCCCATGAGCCGCTATCGACCACCCCGCCCTGCGGGCTCTCCCTATATCACCCCAGAAGGTGAGGAAACGCTGCGGACCGAACTCCATGAGCTGTGGAAGATAGAACGACCTGAAGTCACCAAAGCGGTTTCAGCGGCGGCGGCCAATGGTGATCGCTCGGAGAATGGCGACTACATTTATGGCAAGAAACGACTGCGGGAAATCGACTCTCGAGTGAGGTTTTTGCGTAAGCGGCTAGATGCGTTACAAGTGGTTGATGGCCCCTTGGGTGACCGCAATAAGGCATGGTTCGGAGCCTGGGTCACGTTGGAAGACGACGAGGGCACTGAACAGGTGTGGCGGATCGTGGGCCCCGATGAATTTGACGTAAGCCAAGGGAAGATATCCTGTGACTCACCACTTGGGAGTGCGCTACTGGGGCAGCCGGTGGGCAGCGATATCCAGCTGGAGACCCCCGAAGGGCGCAGCTATTGGACATTGGTCGACGTCGAATACCGGTAAATTAGGGTTTTCTTGCCACTCGCGCGAACCTTATTGACAATCATTCCCATTATCACTAGCGTTGCGGCATGTACATTTGTATTTGCAAAGGCGTCACGGAGCAGGCTATTCGCGAGGAAGTATGCGCGGGCGCGAGATCTGTAGACGAAGTCAGTCGCAACACGGGCTGTTCGACCCAATGCGGCAAGTGCCTACTCAGGGCGCAGCGGGTCTTTGAAGATGCCCGATTGGCATCGTCAGCCGCCGCATCTGGCACAGCTGTGGGAGCATCCGCTTCCGCCTGAGAATACGAATACTTCTCACTTCCATTTTTATTCGCAAAATCAGTTACTTACTTGCTACCTAGCTTTGGGTCGTATATAGTGCGTACGTCTAAGATACTCAAGCAGGCAAACGGCATGAAAGGTAACTCCGAGGTGCTCAAGCACCTGAACAAAATCCTCTACAACGAACTGGTTGCGATCAATCAGTACTTCCTTCACTCAAAAATGTTCAAGGATTGGGGACTGACTGAGCTCGCGGAGCACGAATACCACGAATCGATCGATGAGATGAAACATGCAGACGCGCTGGTTGAGCGAATCCTGTTTCTTGAGGGCATTCCAAATCTTCAGGATTTGGGCCAGCTACGCATCGGCGAGACGCCGAAGGAAATGTTGGAATGCGACCTCCAACTGGAGCACATTGCGCACACCGATTTAGTTGCCACAATCCAGTGTTGCGAAAAAGAAAATGACTTCGTCTCGCGCGATCTCGCTAAGACGATTC
>CAXEVD010000268.1:0-3361 GCA_963999395.1 uncultured Halieaceae bacterium | reverse complement strand
GGTTCCGAAGAAATCATGCGTGATCTCGCCACGCGGCAGTTCGGGCTATAGGGCGCGAGCCCTCGCACTTTGCTAGCAGCTAGGGTAGCTCGACGCTCACTCACTGACAGGGCCCCATCGGCGGCTGACTCAGCGGCGCCGCTGACAATGTTGCGCGCCCTGTGCCACACTGCGCCGGCTAAAATGAACAACTAAATCTGGGATGGCAGGAGTATCATCATGAGTGATAACAAGGCGGCGTTGTCCGCGTTTCGCGAGGAAGTATCTGCGTGGATGGCGGCAAACGTGCCGTCGGACCCCGGCTTTCTATTGCCACTGACGTTTCTGGAGGTGGGCACGGAACAGCAGCTCGATTTTCTGCGCCAGTGGCAGCACAAGCTTTGGAGTGCTGGTTATCTCGGTATGCACTGGCCCAGCGAATATGGTGGGCAGGGCGCAGACCCCTCCTATCAGTACATCGTCGACAAGGAACTGGCGAAGCACAACGCGCCCATCATCTTTAACACCATCGGCCTGAACTGGGTCGGCCCGCTATTGCTCGACATGGGCACCGACGACGAGAAAGCGAAATACATCAAAAATATCCTCTCGGGCGAAGAAATCTGGTGCCAGGGTTTTTCCGAGCCCGATCATGGCTCTGATCTGGGTGCTGTACAGACCCGCGCCGTGCGCGATGGCGACGATTACGTGGTTAACGGCTCCAAAATCTGGACGACGCTCGGGAATTATGCCGACCACATGATTTTGCTGGCGCGGACGAATACCAACACCGAGCGCAAATATGATGGGCTGTCTTTCTTTCTCTCGCCCATGAAGATCGATGGTGTCGAGGCGCATCCCATCCGCAAAGTCACGGGGGAGTATGGTTTTAACCAGACCTTCTTTACCGATGCCCGCATACCTGCGAGTTGCCTCATGGGCGAAGAGGGCGGCGGTTGGATGGTCGCCATGAAAACGCTGGAATACGAACGCGGTGTCACCGCGGGGCAGGCCAGCGGCTACTGGGGTGTCACGATTCAGGTGGATGACATGATCGAAGCGCTCTCCAAGCTCGAGCACGACGGTGAGCCACTGCTCTCTGATCCGGTCGTCCGGGACGATCTGGTCGGTTTCATCATGGAGGCCAAGGCGATCTCATTGACCGGTCGACGGTCGGGTATTCCCGCCCTGACCTCGGATTACCCGATGGGCCTTGCGCTGTCGGTGAAATACCGCGGGACAGAATATGAGCGCCGCATGAAGCAGTACACCGCCAGCAAGCAAGGAGCGCAAAGTGCGCTCTACGTTGGCGATGCTGACGCGGTGAGCGGCGGATTCTGGCAGCGCGCGTACTTCAGTAACTTCGGCGCGACCATCGGCGGCGGCACCACCCAGGTGCAGGCCAATATTGTGGCCGAGCATGTGCTCGGCCTGCCGAAGTAAGGGGGTCGGGATGTCAGTCTTAGGAAATGTATCTATCCGCCTCACCGAGGAGCAGGGCATGCTGCTCGATGTGGCCAGAGGCTTTGTCCGGGATCGGGCGCCTATTGAGGCGGTGCGCGCTCAGCTGGAGACCGACACCGGCTACGACGCGGCCACCTGGCAAGCGATGGTCGACATGGGCTGGGCGGGCATTGCCCTGCCCGACACCGTCGGCGGTGCTGGTATGGGCGTGGGCTCGGCAGTGCCCGTTTTTGAGGCGCTGGGTGGTGGCTTGTTGGGTACGCCAATGCTCAGCACCATGCTGGCGGGTCAGTTGATCTGGCGCGCCGCGGGCGAGTCAGCTGCAGAGTGGCTGGGGCGCTTGTGTTCCGGGTCGGTGGGGACGATCGCCTATCTCGACCATGCCGACTGGGGCGCAGCCAATCTGGGTGTGACTCTCGGTAACGACGGGGCGCTCACTGGCAGCAAAAGCTTTGTGGCGGATGCCGGCGTGGCTGACTGTTTTGCGGTAGTGGCCAGTGATGGCGGCGAGCCAGTACTGGCTTTGGTAGAGCGCAGCGCAATGAACGACAGCGCGCTCTCAGAAAACGTGTTGATCGACCTGACCAAGCGCGCAGCCAATGTCGACTTGACGGGCGTGATCCCGGCACAGGTGTTCCGCGGTGATGCGGTCGCAGCGGCGCTGAGGGACACCCTGCTGATTGGCGCGTTACTGACCGCAGCCGAGACAACTGGCGCTGCCAGTAAATGCTTGAACAGCATCACTGAGTATCTCAAAACACGTAAGCAGTTCGGCAGGCTGATTGGCTCCTATCAGGCGCTCAAGCACCCGACGGTCGATATTTATGTCGGCATGGAGAATGCGCGCTCTTTTGTTTACCACGGGGCGACCATTGTGGGGGATGATGTGCTAGATCAGGACGCCGAGATCGCTTGCCGGATGGCCAAAGTCGCCGCCGACGAGGTCATGGTGTTTGCCGGTGACCGCTCGGTGCAGTTCCACGGCGGCTTTGGCTTCACCTGGGAGTGTGATTCCACGCTGTTTATTCGCCGCGCCCAGTGGGCGCAGCAGATGTATGGCGGTGCGATCCACCATCGCAAGCGCCTGGCATCGCTGCTATTGGACAGCTAAGCAGTTAGCCGGGCGGCAGGTGCTGCGCCAGAAAGCGCGCGATGTTGCCGCCCATTACGGCGCGCACCTCAGTCTGGTTGAGTCCGGCATCCAGTAGCGCCTGAGTCAAATGGGGCAGTTGCGAGGCATCGATCGGTGTCGTGACCGAGCCATCCCAGTCTGATCCCAGCGCAATGTGGTCGACGCCAAATCGCTCGACGCCATATTGAATGGCACTGGCAATCGCATCGATGCCCTCGCCACAGGTCACGTCAGCCCAGAAGCCGACCCCTATCAAGCCACCTGCCTCGGTAATCAACGCCATAGTCTCGTCACTGATGTTGCGGGGACTGGGACAATGCCCATCGAAGCCAGTGTGACTGACGATGAGGGCGTCGCCCTCTGTCACGCGTAAGGTGTCTCGCACGGTGGCTTCACTGCTGTGGGCCACATCTATCATGATGCCTTTCTTCTGCATATTGCGCACAGCCTGCTCACCAAACGGCGTCAGGCCGGCTTGCGATTCTCCATGAAGGGAGCCGCCGAGCCGGTTATCGAAGAAGTGATGCAGGCCCATCATGCGAAAGCCTGCGTCATACAGTTGATCGATTTTGTCTAGCTGGCCATCGAGCGCATGGGATCCTTCGGTACCCAACAGCGCCCCCACTACCGCCTCGCCGCGAGCGCGCCGGGCCAATAATTGATTGAGCCCTACTTGAGAGGTGATCAGGCTCAGCTGCGGGCTTTGCGCCGCTGCTTCCCGCACCCGATTGGCTTGCAACATGGCCCGGGCAAAAAGGCTGTCAAAAGTCGGCGCGGGCCAACGCT
>CAXEVD010000267.1:0-3365 GCA_963999395.1 uncultured Halieaceae bacterium | reverse complement strand
GCTCGATGTGGGGTTCCAGAGCCGGGATCTCGTTGTACCCTCTCACTATGCAACGCAAAATTATCCACATCGACGCTGACTGCTTCTATGCAGCCATCGAAATGCGCGACCACCCCGAGCTGCGGGGGATCCCCATGGCGGTGGGGGGCAGCGCCGAGCGGCGTGGCGTGTTGACAACCTGCAATTACGATGCCCGCGCCTATGGGGTTCGTTCGGCCATGCCCACGGCGCAGGCGATGCGGCTCTGCCCGCAGCTGACGGTTGTTCCACCCCGGATGCACAAGTACCGCGAGGCCTCCAAAGTCATGCGCGGCATTTTCGCCAACTTCACCGAGGTCATTGAGCCACTGTCCCTAGATGAGGCCTACCTCGACGTCAGCGAGATCTCCGATGAGGACCTGACTGCTACCCGGATTGCCAAAGCCATTCGTCAACAAGTCTGCGAAGAGCTGGACATTACCGTGTCGGCCGGCGTGTCGGTGAATAAGTTCATTGCCAAGGTCGCCTCGGATTGGAAAAAGCCAGACGGCCTGACGGTGGTGCCGCCTGATGAAGCGGATGCCTTTGTCGCCGCACTGTCGGTGAAGAAGATTCCCGGCGTGGGTGCGGTGACGGCAGACAAAATGCATCGTTATGGGCTGAGAACCTGCGCCGACGTGCGGGAGTGGAGCCTGCACGACCTGCGGCGCCGCTTCGGCAAGTTTGGCGTGGTGCTTCATGAGCGCGCACGGGGTCGGGATGAGCGCCCCGTGCAGCCGACCCGGGTGCGCAAGTCGGTGAGTGTCGAGCGGACTTTCGCCGAGGACGTGAGTGGCCCGGCCGAGTGGGCGCCGATTATCGAGCGGCTCTATATCAACCTGATGGAGCGCATCGAGGCGGCCAAAGCCTGGCACGCCATCGACAAGGCCTTTGTGAAATTGAAGTTCAATGATTTCACCACAACCACCGTCGAGCGGGTGGGCACGAAGGCTGTTGAGGCCGACTATCAGGAGTTGTTGGCCGAGGGTTGGAAGCGAAAGGCCAAGCCTGTGAGGCTGATTGGCTTGGGTGTGCGCTTAGTAGACGATACAGATCATATTTCGGAGCGGCTCCCGTTCTCCGAGGCACCATTTTCGGAAAACGACGCCACGGCTTAAATATTGGCAGAGGCTATGCCAATACCCCCAGAGAGCCGTATAGTAAGCTCGAGTTTAGAGATCATTTTTCACGCGGCGCGGCCGACAGTGCCGATCCGCTCAGGTTTTGAGGAATCCTCGCTATGTTGACACTGCACTTTGCCCCGAACAGCCGCGCCAGCCGCACCCTTTGGCTACTCGAAGAGCTTGGCCTCGAGTACGAATTGAACCGCATGGATTTTCACCCCAAGGATCTGAAGTCCGACGAGCATCGCGCTCGCCATCCGCTGGGCCGTATCCCGGTTTTGGATGACGGTGACGTGTCGATTTACGAGTCGGGGGCGATTGCCGAGTACATCCTGGAGTGCCACAAAAATGGTGGGCTAAAGCCCGCCTCCGATGATCCGCGCTTTCCCGAGTATCTGCAGTGGTTCCACTATTGCGAAGGGATGGTCATGCCACCGGTGAACACCATCGTTGTGCACACCATACTGCTCCCACCAGAGCGCCAAGATGAGACAGTGCGCGGACAGGCGGAGAGATTGTTGGCCAAGGCTTGGGCACCTGTGGAGGCTGCGATGGAAGGGCGCGAGTACCTGATCGGCGACTTCTCTGCCGCCGATACGATGCTAGGTCATGCCTGCATCATGTCCAAGCGCCTGGGTATCGTGACCGATGAAGCGTTTCCGAATCTGAGCGCCTATGCGGATCGCCTCATGACCCGGCCGGCCTGTGCCAAGGCGTTTTCTACCTGATTTCACAAGCGCACTCCTTGGGGCGCCTGCGTGATACCTTGACCGCCTCATAGCTCACTGACTTAGGGAGTGCCGCCCCACATGAGCCTTTATTACGGGCGCGAGCTCGATAAGAACCGGGCGAACTTCGCGCCGCTGACCCCGGTCTCGGTGTTGAAGCGCACCGAGCGGGTCTATCCCGATCTGCCTGCTCAGATTCACGGCAGTATTCGTCGCAACTGGGGAGAGGTCGCCGAGCGCTGCAAGCTTCTGGCTTCGGCGCTTTCCAAGCGTGGTGTTGGCAAAGGCGACACCGTCGCACTCATTGCGCCCAATATTCCGGAAGCTCTCGAGTGTGCGCTGGCGATCCCTATGTTGGGCGCCGTGCTGAATGCCAACAACGTCAGGCTAGATGCTGCCACGCTGGGTTTTATTCTCGAGCATGGCGAGGCCAAGGTGCTACTCGTGGATACCGAGTTCTCCGCGCTGGCGCGAGAGGCGGTCACCCAATCCGGGCGCGATCTGTTCATCGTTGATATTGAGGATCCAGAGGGGCCGGGCGGCGACTGTATTGGTGAGCTGACCTATGAGGCTTTGCTGGCAGAGGGCGCACCCGATTTTCCTTACACCCCGCCGGATGATGAGTGGGATGCGTTGGCCCTGAACTACACATCCGGCACGACCGGGCAGCCTAAGGGCGTGGTGTATTCCCATCGTGGAGCCTGGACCAATGCGGTCAACAACGTCGTGACCTGGGAGATGCCACACCATCCAGTGTATCTGTGGACGTTGCCGCTATTTCACTGCAACGGCTGGTGCTTTCCGTGGACGATCACGATGTTGGCGGGCACCCACGTGTTTCTGCGTAGCCCCTCGGCTGAGGGGATTTACGGCGCCTTCGCGCAGCATGGTGTGACGCATCTCTGTGGCGCTCCGATCATTATGTCGATGATTGCCGGTGCGAGTGACGCTGAGCGGCAACCGCTCTCGCAGTCTGTGCGCATGATGACGGCGGCTGCGCCGCCACCGCCCCAAACGATTCAGGCGATGGAACAAATGGGGATCTCCATTACCCATGTCTACGGGCTGACCGAAGTCTATGGCCCGGCAGTCGTGTGTGCAGAGCGCGCGACTTGGTCGACGCTCAGTGACGAAGAGCAAGCCAAGCTGAAAGCGCGACAGGGCGTGGCCTATGAACTGCAGGAGGATGTGCTGGTGCTCGATCCCGACACCCGCACCCCCGTGCCCTGGGACGGTGAGACCCAGGGCGAGGTCGTGTTTCGCGGCAATATCGTCATGAAGGGTTACTTGAAACAGCCCGAAGCTACTAGAGAAGCGTTCGGCGACGGCTGGTTCTGGTCAGGAGATCTGGCGGTGCAACATCCCGATGGCTACATTGAGATCAGGGATCGCTCAAAAGACATCATCATTTCAGGGGGCGAGAACATCTCATCCATTGAAGTGGAGAATGCCTTGTACAGCCACCCGGCCGTGGTGTGTGCGGCAGTGGTAGCCA
>CAXEVD010000266.1:0-3366 GCA_963999395.1 uncultured Halieaceae bacterium | reverse complement strand
TTTACCTGATGGCGATCTTCCCGATCATGCTGCTGGACCATTACCTACTGCCCAAGCCTGTCTTTTCCTGAAAGCGGGCGAATTTGCGTATCCTGGCAGTCGCTATGCGCTCACAACGTTCTGTGGTGCCCTTTTTTTATCTCGCTCCACTTTCTATGACTTGGCTCGCCCGAGCGTTCATTGCTACGGGCCTGCTGTTGCTCGTTGCCTGTGGTCAGGCGCCGCAGCCCTACGATGTCGCGATTAATAACGGCAGGCTGATCGACCCGGAGAGTCGGTTGGACGCTGTGCGGTCCGTGGGTATTCGGGCCGGCAAGATCGCGGCGATCAGCGAGACTCCCCTTAAGGCCGAAAATGTGGTGGATGCGCGCGGACTGGTAGTCAGCCCCGGCTTCATTAATCTGCATTCCCATAGTGTGGCAACGGCCGGATATCAGCTTGAATTACTGGATGGTGTGACGACGGTACTAGAGTTAGAGGCGGGTGGATTTCCCATTGCGCGTTTTGGTCAGCAGCTGGGCGATGCGCCGCTCACGCACTTCGGAGCCTCGGTCGGGCACGCCTGGATCCGCATGCAGGTCGTCGACCCCGATGCGCTGAAAGCGCTGGTCACGACAGGCAAGCTCGATATGTCGGGCAGCGCATTTACTCAGACCGCCACCGTCGCCCAACGCCAGCAAATGGAGCGCATGCTCGAGGTGGAGCTGGATGCGGGTGGCTTGGGCATCGGATTCTTGCTCGATTACATGACGCGGGCAGTGGATGATGCCGAGCGCGATATGATCTTCGCGGTCGCCGCGCGCCACGAGATGCCGGTGTTTGTGCACGTTCGCCGCGGTATCGATGGCGACCCGGCTGGTCTGCTTGAGGTGATTGCGGCGGCAGAGCGACACGGGGCAGCGGCCCACATTTGCCACCTTAATGCGAGTGCGATGAGCGGTGTAGATAACTGGCTCGACAAGATTGATGCCGCGCGGGCGCGCGGTGTAGATGTCACGACGGAAATGTTTCCCTGGACCTCAGGTTCGGCTGCGATTTCGTCTGACGTGTTTTCCCGCAACTGGCGCGAGATTTTTGCGATCGACTATAGCGATGTGCAGTGGGCCGAGACCGGGGAATGGCTAACAGAGGACACTTTCAAGGCCTTCCGGAAAACCCGACCCGATGGCCAGACGATGCACCACTATATTCGCGAGGACTGGAATCGCCGGGCCATCAAGCGGCCCCACGTGATGGTGGCCAGCGATGCCATGCCGCTGCTCAGTTATGACCGCAAAGTGGTGCCCAATGGCGCAGGTACCTCAACTCGAATACTGGGACAATACGTCCGTGATGAAGGCCTTCTGAGCCTAAGTGATGCGATCGCGCGTCTCAGCCTCTATCCGGCACAGCGACTGGAGACGTTTGCGCCCGCTTTCGCGCAAAAAGGGCGGATAGCAGTGGGTGCTGATGCGGATATCGTTGTTTTTGACCCTGCTACGGTTGCCGCAACCGCGTCTTACGAGGCGCCTTTTACGCCACCTGCGGGCATCCACAGCGTGTGGGTAGGCGGTCATCTGTCTGTGCAGCACGGCCAAACAGTTGAAGAGGCCGGCGCAGGCCAGAAATTAATCGCTGACACCCGCTAGAATACGAGGTGTGGGGGTGAGTATGGCTGCGCATCGTTTCGATCAAACCGACCGGGCAATGTCGTTAAGGGCATTGTCTGATCAGTGTTTCGATCTGTTGGTGATCGGTGGTGGGATTACTGGCGCCGGCGTAGCCAGGGATGCCGCTATGCGGGGGCTGTCTGTGGCACTGATTGAAGCCCAGGATCTGGCCAGCGGCACCTCGAGTCGTAGTTCTAAAATGATTCATGGTGGTTTGCGCTACCTCGTCGCAGGTGACGTGTCGGTTGTCAAAGAGTCCGCCTCCGAGCGCGCCACGCTGCACCGGATCGCACCTCATCTCGCGCAGAAAACGCCTTATGTGATTCCGACCGGCAGCGTGCGTAGCAAGCTCATGCTGAGAGCAGCGCTGTGGGCTTATGAGCGCCTCGGTGGCGTTGAGCGAGCTGATTATCACGAGGTCTGGTCGAAAGGTCAGCTCGCTGAAAAAGAGCCACTGATCGAGCGCTCGCGACTTAACGGCGCGGTGGTCTACCCCGAGTTTTTGACCGATGACTCACGACTGACCGTGGCAACGGTGCGCTCTGCGATTGATAACGGTGCGACAGCTGTGACCTATCTCGAGGCCACCAATATCCGAAAGGATCAGACATTCAGTATCGATGCGGCGTCAACGTTGCCGGGCGAGACGCACGAGCTCACAATCAATGCCCGGGCGGTGGTGAACGCGGCGGGGCCCTGGGTGGATCAGGTCTGTGATTTGGAGCAGGCCCAGCCGCCCAGACTGGCTCTAAGCCGGGGAGTGCATTTGGTGTTTGACCACGCCGATTTACCCGTCCGCAATACCGTCGTGATGCGCACACCGGACGCGCGCCGCATATTCGCCGTGCCATTGGGGCAGTACACCTATATTGGTACCACCGATGACTACCACCCAGAGCACGAGTATTGGCCCCCGGTGACAGATCAGGATGTGAGTTATCTATTGGCGACCACTCAGAGGGCGATGCCTGAGGCGAATCTGTCGCCAGATCGCATCGTCTCGGTGTGGTCGGGGATTCGTCCCTTGGTGGGTGATGGCTCCGGGCGTGCCTCAAAAGAGCTATCGCGCAAGGACGAAGTCTGGGCCTCGCCCAGCGGCTTGTTGTCGGTAGGCGGCGGTAAATTATCGGCTTATCGCGCCATGGCCGAACGCATTGTCGATACGGTGATTGAGAACCATGGCTTCACCGCAAAGCCCTGCACCACGGCGGATGTTCCGCTGCCGGGGGGCGATGCCGAAGTGCTCGCCAGCGATCTGGCAGGAGTCGGTGACGTTCAGGCAAAAAGGCTTGCGCGTCTTTATGGTACGGAAGCGCCCAGTCTTCTCGGCGGCGCTGGCAACGATGAGCTGGTGAAAGCGGAGGCGCAGCACGCGGTGCAAAAGGAGGGCGCGTTGCGACTCGAGGACTACTGGGCACGCCGCAGTAGCCGGGCGTGGTTTGATGAGGGCGCCGGTTTGCCTGTCCTGCATGACGCCGCCGCCACCATGGCTGGATTACTGGGTTGGGATGACACCCGTAAAGCAATCGAGGTCGAGAACTGTCGCGATATTGATCGCACCAGTCGCGCAGGCTTTCTGTCCGGCATAACGGGTCAAGGAGTCGCTGATGATTGCCGCGCAGCTAGCTGAGCTGCTCGGCGCTAAGCAGGTGTCGGTTAATGCCGATATCCTCGCGGCATATCGCTTTGACCGTTGGTGCCTTAAGCACTGGCAGGA
>CAXEVD010000265.1:0-3369 GCA_963999395.1 uncultured Halieaceae bacterium | reverse complement strand
CAACAACAATTCCAGTGATGTTATCCCTGCCACCCCGTTGCAACGCTTCTTCAATCAAAGCCGTGAGAATGTGCTCACTGAAAGACGCTCCTAACATGCTTTGAATCTTTTCGAGCGGGAGTTCTTTATAGAGCCCGTCTGTGCAGACGAGAAACCTGTCGCCCGCTTCGACCTCGGTAACATCGGCGTCGAGGTGCAAATCCTGGTGAACGCCTACCGCTCTGGTCAGCACATTCGCTGACTTTAAACGCTGTGCCGCCTCACGGGATAACTCCCCTCTCCTATATCGGTCCTGGGCTAGGTTATGGTCCTCGGTCAGGAGCGTTAGCTCACCGCCTCTGAGGCGATAAATTCGGCTATCTCCAGCCCATATCAAGATGGCCTTGGAGTGAAAAATAATGAGAGCGGCAACTGTAGTGCCAGGTATGTCCGCACCTGCCATATTTCTGCATGTGTGATGTGCTTGGCGAAGCCTTGAGGTCATATCAGCTAAGGAGTCATCAACTGAGTTCCTATGGCAGTAACTCTCGACATGCTCCACGACTGCCGCGCTTGCTTTATCACCATTGCCATGACCACCGATTCCATCGGCGACAAGCCATAGTCCTTCTGCTTCGTTTACAAACAGAGCGTCCTCGTTGACTCTTCGGGTATGGCCTATGTGAGTGCCTTGGCAGGTATAGGTTGTATAGGGGCTGGGCATTTTCCAGCGTGCTTCCTTATATGAATTATTAAAAAAATCGTGGGCGGAACCAGTCGGGAGTCGAGCTTCCCACTGTTACGGGGCCCAGTTGTGTTGGATGGTCCGGATAACCTCCTCGGCTGATCCGGGTCGGTCATTGGGGTCTTTATTGAGGCAGCTCATGGTCAATTCTGACAGCACTTTCGGAACCTCGATATTTTCATAGTGAGACGGGGCATCGGGCACCTTGTCGCGCACGTCTTCCAGGATTTTTCTCACCACTTGGCCAGTAAAAGGGGTACGCCCGGTGAGCGCCTCGTACATCACCGCTCCCAAGCTGTAGATATCTGATCGCGCATCGATGTCAGGTTCCCGATCGATTTGCTCAGGCGACATATACATCACTGACCCCTGGAGCTTTCCAGCATTGGTCATTGTTACGCCGATATCGAGATCAGGTAAGTTGCTCTCGGCGGATGCGGGGGCGCCTTCTCTGTGCCAGACCTTTGCAAGACCCCAATCTAGCAATAGCACCTCGCCGTAGGGTCCGATCAATACATTGTCAGGTTTGATGTCACGGTGCACCACACCAGCAGAATGGGCATAAGCCAGCGCGTTACCGACCTGAACGATGACATTCATGAGCTGTGAAAAATCGTACCGCTGTCGATAGTTAAACAACTCTCTGAGCGTATACCCGTGGACCAACTTCATCGTGAAAAAGTAGTGCCCACGATTGTCTCGACCGATCTCATAAGTAGGCATCGTGTTCGGATGCTGCAGCATCGCGGAAATACGCGCTTCGCGGAGTAGGCGCAGATTTTCGGTCGGGTCTTTTTGAAACTCGGACTTGAGCGTTTTGTAACAGACTGTTCGCCCCAGATATAAATCACGGCATGACTGAATCAGAGATTTCCCGCCTGTGGCTATGGTCGAAAAATACGCGTAGCGAATTTTCGGGTTCAGTGTCTCTGGTAGCGGCGCATCAGTCTCATCCGCAAACAATTGGGGAGTTGCATTATTTCTCTGAGGGAAATGAAGCATTACGCCTCCCATTTAATCGAGTTTAAAGTATGCCAGACAGCGTCCTAGTTGGTCAGACGGAGATGGTTTGACTTAGTGATTCTGACAATGAGTCGCTTGATGCGCATACAAACAATGCGCAGACTGCGCACTGAATTGAACCCACTATCATAACGAGGCAAGCCGTGGCATCTCCTACGGAAGACGATCACTTTCGTCCGGGTATCGCAGCGTTGAAGGCGTCCCGCGCAGATGAGGCGCAAGCCCATTTTCAGGCGGCTATTGATGCTGGCCTTGCAACTACCAAGAGCTGGCTGGGGCTCACGCTGGCCTCACTGGTGTTGGGCGACAACCGGGCCGCCGAAGCGTCGGTTGATGAGGTTCTGGTGCGTGAGCCCCACAGTCTGCGAGGTCTGATCATCAAGGGTGATCTGCTGTTGGGCCGGGATGAACAAAGCCAAGCGGTGTCGCACTACAACCTGGTCATGAGGCTGGCGGCAACTCTGGCCGATATTCCTCCGCAACTGCAGCAGGATCTGGTCCGCATTCAGGGCAGACTGGAACAGATTTCAGAGGTGTTTCAGACGCAATTGTTGGACAGACTTCAGGCGGGAGGATATCGCCGTGATGCATCGAGCGCGCGTTTTAACCGTGGGTTGGACATGCTTATGGGTAAGGCAGAGCGCGAGGACGACGCTCAACCCTTCCCGCAAAAGCCCCATGCCTTTTATTTACCTGATATGCCCTATCAACCCTTTTATCCCAGTGAGGAATTACCATGGGTGAAAGAGGTCAAAACGGCCACCGACGCTATAGAAGCTGAGTTATCGGCTTTTCTCGCAAGCCGAGCGCAGGCCTTTGCGCCTTATATACACGGAGGGCTGGAACTGCCGGGACAAACACCTGACACGCTCAAGGATCACGATAACTGGACGGCGGCCGTCCTCGTGCGAGATGGCGTCGAAGACCCGGAATGGTCGACCAACTGCCCCACGGTCAGCGCTCTGATGGACACGTTGCCGCTGACGGCAATAAAGGGGTTTTCGCCGTCGGTGTTGTTCTCAAAACTCAAGCCGGGTGCTCGGATCGATCCGCATACCGGGCTGTTGAACTGCCGCTTGATATGCCACTTGCCACTGGTGGTGTCCGCTGGCTGTGGCCTCAGGGTGGGGGATGAGCGCCGCGATGTGGTGCGGGGAGAAGTCTGGGCCTTCGACGACAGCATTAATCACGAAGCATGGAATAACAGCGCAGATGACCGCATCGTGCTGATCTTTGATGTCTGGCATCCGGACCTGACAGAGCAGGAGCGGCGCGACATCACCTCGCTACTGGAGGCAGTATCTGCATAGCGAGGTGCGGTCGCGCGATCCTTATTACGATTGGCGTGCAGTCAAAAGTGACGATATTTGACCCAATTGGACCGGTTTTATGCGGGTTGACGCGGTGTTCCGCGGTTCCTATACTCCCGCGCCTCTGTTTGTAGTGCGCGCACTACCATGACGCCTGCGGTGAATTAGCAATAGGCTTAGCCGCGTAAAGGGGGGCGTCCAGTGAGAGTATTGATGCGGGGTGGAGCAGCCTGGTAGCTCGTCGGGCTCATAACCCGAAGGTCGTCGGTTCAAATCCGGCTCCCGCAACCAACTTTTAGTTGAACGGCATTG
>CAXEVD010000264.1:0-3371 GCA_963999395.1 uncultured Halieaceae bacterium | reverse complement strand
CGAGTGCGATGGAAGCGGAGCGAGCGGCAATCATGGGTCGTCATAGTGCCACAAAGGCACGAGGCCCCCGCAGCGTGTTAGTGAGCAGTAAATGCTATGATAGCAAGTCGGGATGAATGGCGAGGGTCTTGACCGAAGCCATGTTGAACAAGCTGGTAGTAGTTGGCGTAAACCACGACTCGGCCTCCGTTGAGCTGCGCGAGCGCATTGCTTTTGCTCCGGAAAAAGTACACGAGTCGCTCGGCGCCCTGATTCGCGATACCCAGCTCAGCGAGTCGGTGATCCTGTCCACCTGTAACCGCACAGAGCTCTACGGCGTATTGCCCGATGACGTCGACGGCGTGAGTGCCAGCGATCAGGTGGCGCAGTGGCTCGCTGCTTACCATGGATTGGACATCAATCAGTTATCTCCCTCCGTTTACCGGAATCATGGGGTGGCAGCAGGCTCGCACCTGGTTAGGGTGGCTGCCGGTCTGAACTCCATGGTGCTCGGTGAACCGCAGATCTTTGGGCAGATGAAGTCCGCCTTTGCCGTGGCCCAGAAGGCGGGGGCAGTCGGCTTTCACCTCAACTTGATTTTCCCGGAAGCCTTCCGGATCGGGAAAAAGGTGCGCACGGATACCGCCATTGGCGAAAACCCGGTCTCGGTGGCCTATGCGGCGGTTGATCTGGCGCGGCAGATCTTTAGCGATATGGAGCGCAGCACGGCACTCCTTTTGGGTGCAGGCGAAACCATCGAGCTCGTGGCCCGACATTTGCGGGACGCGGGTGTATCCAAGTTGATCATTGCCAACCGGACACTCGAGCGCGCTGAGCAATTGGCCGCCCAGTTTGATGCAGAAGCGATTCTGCTGGCGGATGTGACTGAGCGGTTGCCCGACGCCGATATTGTCATCAGTTCGACCGGTAGCCAGTTGCCCCTTTTGGGTAAAGGTGCGGCAGAAGAGGCGGTCAAAGCCCGGCGGTGGCGGCCGATGCTCATGATTGATTTGGCCGTGCCGCGGGATATTGAGCCGCAGGTGGCCGAAATTCCCGATATTTATCTCTACACCGTTGATGACATGCGTGAGGTCATCGAGGAAAACCTGCGTCTGCGTGCGTCGGAGGCGAGCAAGGCAGATGAAATTGTCGCCTCAGGCATCGAGGCTCTGAAAGATGAGCTACTTGAACGGCAATCAGCCGATGTGGTGAAAACCTACCGCGACTCCGCGCTGGCCCTGCAGCAAGCCGAGCTCGATAAAGCGTTAAAAATGCTGGAGAAAGGCGCTGAACCGGAGGAGGTGCTGGGACGCCTTGCGAGAGATTTGACCAATAAATTGATTCACGCCCCCACTGCGGGCCTTCGACAACTCGCAAAGGAAGGTGGCAAGCGCGATGTCTCCAAAATGGCCGCCATGTTGGGGCTCACAGACTTCGATGACGAGCGGGACGAGGGCGCGACCCTCCAATAAAACTGCCTCGGTAACCTCGCAGTGAAAGCATCTCTACTGACCAAGCTTGAGGCACTGGCCGACCGCTATGAGGAGGTTGAGGCCTTGCTGGGTGATGCCGAGGTGATCAACGATCAGAATCGATTTCGCGAGCTCTCGGTGGAGTTTGCGCACTTGAATGATGTGGTGGCGCAGTATCAGCGGTGGCAGCAATTGCAGGCCGAGCTGGAGGGCGCCAGACAACTGCTCGAAGACTCGGATGCCGACATCAAAGCCCTCGCTACCGAGGAGGTGGCAGCGGCTTCAGTCGCCTTAGAGGAGATTGAATCTGCGCTTCAGGTCTTGCTACTGCCGAGGGACCCCAACGACGGCAGTAACGTTTTCCTTGAGATTCGGGCGGGCACCGGCGGCGATGAGGCGGCGATCTTTGCTGGCGATCTGTTCAGGATGTATCACCGCTATGCCGAGCAGAAGGGTTGGTCGGTGGAGATCCTGTCAGAGCGGTCGGGCGAACACGGCGGTTATAAGGAATTGATTAGCAGAGTGGCCGGGCAGGCTGTCTACAGCCATCTCAAATTTGAATCCGGTGCTCACCGGGTACAGCGCGTTCCCGAAACCGAATCTCAGGGCCGGATTCATACCTCTGCCTGCACAGTGGCGGTGCTGCCTGAGTTGGAAGAGGTCGACAGTATCGATATCCGCAAAGAGGATCTCCGCGTCGATACCTTCAGGTCCTCCGGGGCCGGTGGTCAACACGTCAACACCACAGATTCGGCGGTGCGTCTGACCCATCTGCCCACAGGCATTGTTGTCGAGTGTCAGGATGAGCGCTCGCAGCATAAAAATCGCGCCAGAGCGATGTCTCTGCTACAGGCAAAACTGCTCTCGGCAGAGCAGGAGAGTCAGCGGGCTTCGCAGGCGTCCGAACGGCGCTCATTGGTGGGCTCGGGAGATCGCTCGGAGCGGATCCGCACTTACAATTTTCCGCAGGGCCGGATTACCGATCACCGGATCAATCTCACGCTCTATAAGTTGGACGAGGTGGTCAGCGGTGACCTGGATCCGCTGATTCTGCCGCTCCGGCAAGAGCACCAAGCCGATTTGTTGGCTGCGATGGCAGAGGAATGACGGTTCGTGAGCTGATCCAGCAGGCGCGGATCGATCGCGTCGAGGCTGAAATACTGCTTGCCGACATACTCGAGGTAGAGCGCGCTTGGCTATTCACCCATGGCGAGGACTTGGTGGCAGAGTCAGCGCGCACCCTTTTTGCGGATCATGCCGAGGCGCGGCAAAACGGTGAGCCTCTAGCGTACGTGTTGGGCTATCGCGACTTTCGGTCACTGCGCCTTGGCGTCAATCGTCATGTCTTGATTCCGCGGCGGGAGACAGAGCATTTGGTCGAATGGGCGATCGAATGCATCGATGCAGGCGCCAGGCGGGTGCTCGATTTGGGGACTGGCAGTGGTGCGATCGCGCTGGCCTGCAAGTCGGAGCGACCCGACGCGATGTTAACGGCGATCGATTGCAGCAATGAGGCGCTGACGTGTGCCAAAGCCAATGCGCGTTCACTGGGCGTGCAGGTGGAATGGCTTGAGAGTGACTGGTTTGAGCAACTCGGTGTGGCGCGGTGGGATCTGGTGGTTTCCAACCCCCCCTATATCAGCGCATCGGATGTGCACCTTCAGCAGGGCGATCTGCCCGCTGAGCCCGACGATGCATTGATTGGCGGTCAGTCAGGCCTTGAATCGATTGAGCAGATTGTGGAGCAGGCCCCGGATTATTTGGTTGCTGATGGGTGGCTGTTACTGGAGCACGGTTTTGATCAGGCCGATGCCGTCACCGCGTGTATGCGGGATCGGGGCTTTCAGCGCATTAGCTCGCGACGAGATTGGTCTGGCCAGCCGCGCATGACGGGGGCACAATGGCCGCGCTGAGCGACAA
>CAXEVD010000263.1:0-3389 GCA_963999395.1 uncultured Halieaceae bacterium | reverse complement strand
CATGCCGCCCATGCCGCCCATGCCGCCCATGTCGGGCATTGCTGGTGCTGGCGTGTCGTCCTTCGGCGATTCGGCAATCATCACCTCAGTGGTGATCATCAGGCCCGCCACTGAGCCGGCTGCCTGCAGCGCGGTACGGGTCACCTTGGCGGGGTCGAGAATCCCCATTTCGATCATGTCGCCGTACTCGCCAGAGGCGGCGTTGTAACCGAAGTTGCCTTCACCCTGGCGGACTTTTTCGAGCACGACAGAGGCCTCGTCGCCAGCGTTATCAACGATCTGGCGCAGGGGACCTTCCATGGCGCGCAGCGCGGCTGCAATACCAATGTTCTGATCCTCATTGTCACCCTCGAGACCCATGATCTGGCTGATCGCGCGAACCAGCGCGACACCACCACCTGCGACAACGCCTTCCTCGACCGCGGCACGTGTGGCGTGCAGGGCGTCTTCGACGCGAGCCTTCTTCTCTTTCATTTCGATCTCGGTCGCCGCACCAACTTTGATGACGGCAACACCGCCCGCCAACTTGGCCACGCGCTCCTGGAGCTTCTCGCGGTCGTAGTCAGAGGAGGTGTTTTCGATCTGCACACGGATCTCGCTGACGCGGCCTTTAATCGCCTCCGCGTCGCCAGAACCGTCAACGATGGTGGTGTTGTCCTTGTCCATGGTGATGCGCTTGGCATTACCAAGGTGCTCAAGGGCTGCACTTTCGAGGTCCAGACCTACTTCCTCAGAGATCACCGTACCACCGGTCAAAATTGCGATGTCCTGCAGCATGGCCTTGCGGCGATCGCCGAAACCAGGCGCCTTACAGGCCGCCACTTTAACGATGCCACGCATATTGTTCACAACCAGTGTCGCGAGCGCCTCGCCTTCGACGTCCTCAGCAACGATAACCAGAGGCCGTGAAGCCTTGGCCACCTGCTCCAGCACGGGCAGCAGTTCGCGGATGTTGGAGATCTTCTTGTCGACCAGCAGGATGAAGGGGTCTTCAACCTCGGCAGACATGTTGTCCTGATTGTTGATGAAGTAAGGCGAGAGGTAGCCACGATCAAACTGCATCCCCTCCACCACGTCGAGCTCGTTCTCAAGACCTGAGCCTTCCTCAACGGTGATGACACCTTCTTTACCGACCTTATCCATGGCTTCAGCGATGATCTCGCCCACGGAGGCGTCGCTGTTCGCAGAGATAGTACCGACCTGCGCGATCGCCTTGCTGTCCTCACACGGCGTGCTCATACCTGAAACCGCTTCTACCGCAGCGGTCACGGCCTTATCAATACCGCGCTTCAGGTCCATGGGATTCATGCCAGCGGCGACGGCCTTTAGGCCCTCGTTCACGATCGACTGCGCCAACACGGTAGCGGTCGTGGTGCCGTCACCCGCCGCATCGGAAGCCTGCGACGCAACCTCCTTTACCATCTGCGCGCCCATGTTCTCGAACTTGTCCTTGAGTTCGATTTCTTTTGCGACGGAAACACCGTCCTTGGTCACCGTTGGTGCACCGAAGGACTTCTCCAAAATCACGTTGCGGCCTTTGGGGCCCAGCGTCGCCTTCACAGCGTCAGCGAGGATGTTGACACCCTCAAGCATGCCGGCGCGGGCCTTATCGCCAAAAAATACGTCTTTAGCTGCCATCTCTTCTATTCCTTTCTCAAGTCAGTACGGTGCGCTTACTCAACGACCGCAAAAATTTCGCTCTCGCTCATCAGGATCAGCTCTTCGCCGTCCACCTCGATGGTGTTGCTGCCGGCATACTGGCCAAAAACAACCGTGTCACCGACTTTCACCGACAACGCGCGTTGCTCGCCGCTATCCATCACCTTGCCATCTCCAACCGCCACTACCTCACCCTGATTGGGCTTCTCCTTGGCAGAGCCGGGCAGCACAATGCCTCCCGCTGAGGTTTCCTCTTCTTCCTTTCGACGAACGACCACGCGGTCGTACAACGGACGAATATTCATGGGTTTAACTCTCCAACATTATCGATTTAGCTAGCTCGCCCTAATGGGCTTACCCCTTTATGGGGGCAGGGAGGCGCATTTCAAGGGATTTTTTAGCACTCTGCAAGGGAGAGTGCTAAAAAAATGCCAATTGGAGCTAAAAAAGAGCGTTTTCGAAAAAAAAGTGGGTTATGCGACGTTCCAATCGCTCAATCCCACTAAGCCGGTTGGTGCTCCAGCGGAGCGGTAGCAGGTCAGAACTGCTCACTCAATCTCGCACAGATGCTTGGTACTCCACCGGACACTCAGACTCGCGATAGGCCCGATCAATCTGGCTCAGGTGGCTGATACTCTAGCGGCGTCGATGCCTCGCGATCTTCGCCCTCTTGTTCAGGTGACACCGATTGGAACTCACCCTCGAGAGTGACCCCGTCATCCTCAAAGCGGCGATGGCCAGGCCCAGTGTGGAACCCGAAGGACTCTCCCTGACCCTGCCCCTGACCTTGATACGGGTTGTGCTGGGCATTTATCGAACCGCCGACCAGCAGTTTAGCGAGCAGCATTCTTAGCGGGGCAATCAACACCGCGACCGCCAATACATCAGAAATCAGGCCGGGGATGATCAACAAAACCCCTGCCACGAACCTCGAGACGTTACCCATCAGCAGTTGTTGGCTGAGAACGCCCTCGCGCTGGGCTTGCTGCAAATGCTCGAGGGTCTGCCGCCCCGCAAGGCGAAACAGCCCTATGCCCAGCACGCCGGCACCGAAGACCCAGAGCATTGCACTGGTGGCACTGGTCTGTGTACCCAGTTCGATGAGGCTCCACAGCTCCAGCCACGGGTAAAGAAACAACAGCCACTTCATTGCATTCGATGCCTCATTTCGATCCCGCGGTTGATGTTTGCTCCGCTGTTTCAGCCTCAGCCTGCCAGGGTGCCACCCAGATCAGGGTGACCATGCCCGGGATCGCCAACAGCGTACATAGCAAGAAAAACAGCACCCAGCCGGTTTCTTCGACGATAAATCCGGTGACTGCGTTGGCCAAAGAGCGCGGCAGTGCCGCGAGCGCCGTAAACAGCGCAAACTGGGTTGCGGCGAATGCCCGGCTGGACTCTCTGGCAATAAATGCAGTGAAGGCGGCGGTGCCGAGCCCAACACCCAAATACTCAAAGGCAATCACTAACGCGAGCAACCATAGAGCATTGCCGACGCTGGCCAACCAGGCAAATCCCAAAATACTGGTCATCTGCACCAGGCCAAAAATCCAGAGCGCTCGGTTGATCCCGAGGCGAAGCATGAGCACGCCACCCAGCAAGCCGCCGGCAATCGCCGGCCACAACGCCGCATGTTTGGCGACCAACCCGATCTCGGTCATCGAAAAACCCAGATCCAGATAAAACGGCGTCGCCAAAGCCGTCGCCATGTTGTCGCCCAGTTTGTAGGC